>JALYSS010000074.1 GCA_030854685.1 Pseudomonadota bacterium
TCGATCAGGTTGTCGAGCTCGAGCGCTTCGACGCGCGCCGTGTTGAAGATACGGCTCTTGTCGTTGATCATCGTGCGCTTCACGCGGCCTTCGAGTTCCAACACTCTTTGCACGCCCTCGGCGAGCAGCTGCTCGTTGCGGAACACGCCGCAATGCGACTGCATCGTCTTGCGCAAGTCGTTGCCGACTTCGGCGACGCTTTCGCCTGAAGTCGCCGTATCGAGTCGCGCCAACCGCGCGAGCGACCCATCGGCGGCGTCCGCCGGCACCGGCTTGTGCGCGAGCGCCGCCAGGTTCTGGTTCACGACGAAGTTGCCCGCCGCGCGGCCGAAAACGAGCAAATCGAGCAGCGAATTCGTCCCGAGCCGGTTCGCCCCGTGCACCGAGACGCACGCGCACTCCCCGATCGCGTAGAAGCCGTTGACGACAGCATTCGGATCGCCGTCCTTCGGCGCGACCACCTGCCCGTGAATGTTCGTCGGGATACCGCCCATCATATAGTGGATGGTCGGCACGACGGGTATCGGCTCCTTGAGCGGGTCGACGTTCGCGAACTTGATCGCGATCTCGCGGATCGACGGCAATCGCTTCGTGATGACCTCCGGCCCGAGGTGATCGAGCTTCAGCAAAACGTAATCCTTGTGCGGGCCGCAGCCGCGCCCTTCCTTGATTTCCTGGTCCATCGAGCGACTGACGACGTCACGCGACGCGAGGTCCTTCAGGTTCGGCGCGTAACGCTCCATGAAGCGCTCGCCGTTCGAGTTGAGCAGGATCCCGCCTTCACCCCGCACGCCCTCGGTGATCAATACGCCGGCGCCCGCAACGCCGGTGGGATGGAACTGCCAGAACTCCATGTCCTCGAGCGGGACTCCTGCGCGCGCCGCCATGCCGAGGCCGTCGCCGGTGTTGATGTACGCGTTCGTCGATGCCGCGAAGATCCGACCCGCCCCGCCGGTGGCGAAAATCGTCACCTTCGCCTCGAGCGCGAGGACGTCGCCGGATTCCATTTCGAGCGCCGTAACGCCGAGCACGTCGCCGTCGGCGTCGCGGATGAGGTCGAGCGCCATCCATTCGACGAAGAACTGCGTCCGCGCGCGCACGTTCTGCTGATAGAGCGTGTGCAGCATCGCGTGGCCGGTCCGATCGGCCGACGCGCAGGCGCGCCGCACCGATTTCTCGCCGAAATTCATCGAGTGGCCGCCGAAGGGACGCTGGTAGATTGTGCCGTCCGGATTGCGGTCGAACGGCATGCCGAAGTGCTCGAGTTCGTAGACGACTTCAGGCGCCATCCGGCACATGTATTCGATCGCATCCTGGTCGCCGAGCCAGTCGGAACCCTTGATCGTGTCGTACATGTGCCAAAGCCAGCTGTCTTCCGACATGTTGCCGAGCGATGCGCCAATGCCGCCCTGTGCGGCGACGGTATGCGAACGCGTCGGGAAAACCTTGGACAACACGGCAACGCCAAGACCCGCCGCCGCAAGCTGCAACGATGCACGCATGCCCGCGCCGCCGGCGCCGACGATCAATGCATCGAAGCGTCGCGTCGGAACCTTCATGAAAGCCTCGTCGCGCGTAACCGGAGCGCCTGCATCATGGGCTACGCCAAAGCACCTGGATCGTCCAGCCGGCATACGCCACCAGCATGCAAATGACGATGATTTCGAGCGCGAGCCGGACGCCCATCGGTTTCGCGTAATCCATCAGGATGTTCCGCACGCCCACCCAGGTGTGCACGAACAACGACGCCATGAACAGGAACGTCGCCATCCGGAAGGCACTGCCGCTGAAGAGCGCCTTCCACGTCGGGTAATCCAGCCCGCCGTGCCACAGCACGATCAGCAGGAACAGCGCGGTGTAGAGCGTTATGATGATCGCGGTCACCCGCTGCGACAGCCAATCGCGCAGGCCGTAATGCGCGCCCACCGGCAACTTGTCGACGCCGGCTACCATAACCGCACCGCCACGACCAGCGCGAGCAGGACCGACAGCACCAGCACGATCGCCGCGGAGCTTCGCGCCGGCGCAAGCCGAATGCCGATGTGAAGGTCGAGCGCGAGATGACGCAGCCCCGCCAGCAGGTGGTACAGATAACACCACGCGAGCACCAGCAGGACGAGCTTGCCGACCGGCGTGGTGAGCGGGGCCATCGCGGCGCTGAATCCGTCGGGCGAGACGAGAGAACGCTGGACGAACCAAAGCAGCAACGGAATTCCGACCAGAAACATCAGCGCACCGCTGATCCGGTGCAGAATCGAAACGATCGCCGGCAGCGGCTGGCGAATCGCGAAGAGATTGAGATAGATCGGACGCGATTTGGCGACAGGACGATCGGCAGCGGGCATGAATCAATCCCGGGCAGCGACGCGTTGCAAAAGCACGGAAAACCGGGACTGCCGGGGCACGGTGCCGCATTCGGATGGTTTTTGCACAGCATCAAATTATAGACCCGCGCCGGATTGCGGTGGCCGCGATGCGCCAGGTGACGCGCTTGGTCGAGTCTCGGATCGACGCACCCGGTCATGTCAGCGTGTTCCAGTAATGCTGGTGGTGCGTCGTACACAGCCCTCGGCGCATTTCAACGGGACGATCGGCGTAGGTGTACGCGACGCGGTCGACGGCAAGAAGCGGCGTACCGATGGCGACACGCAGCAGCGCGGCGCTTCCGGCCTCCGCGACGACCGCGCTCAGGCGCTCGTCGGCGCGCAGCATCCGTACGCCGAATTCGGCCTCGAAGAATCCGTACATCGATCCGGGGTACGCGGCGCAGCGATCGCGCGTCAGTCCGCGGAAGAGCAACGCGGGAAGCGATATCTGGTCCAGCACCGCGGGCGATCCGCCATACTCCAGGATCCGGCGCAGGACAAAGATCGCATCGCCGGGCTTGAGCAACAGCGGCCGCGCAGTCTCCGCGCTCGCCCGCGCCCGGCGCAGGTCGATCAGACGACTGCGCGGATGCTCGGGCTGCCCGTCGTCGCGACGTATGCGGAGGAACCGGAAGTTCGACGCTTTTTCTTCCGTATGCGTGGCGACGAATGTTCCCTTGCCCTGGCGACGGACGAGGAGGTTCTCGCCCGCGAGCGCCTGGATCGCCTTGCGCACCGTGCCTTGGGAAACGCCGAAGCGAGCCGCGAGCTCGAGCTCCGATGGAATCGATCTTCCGGGCGCCCATTCGCCAGCATCGAGCGCCTGCTCGATCAGCGCCCGGATCTGGCCGTAGAGCGGGCGAAATGTCGGTGGCGATTTCACTCTTGCATCTTATATCAGTTATAAGACATTGACAGCCCCCCGACCTGCGCCTACCATTGGCATGCAATCCGTCACAGTGCGAATGCGCGTATTGACTTCGGTGACTTCGGATTCAGAGCTGCAAGTATTGGTGGGACACTTCAACGGCTCAGCCATAGCTCAATGCTGGCCAATAATTACAGCTCTGACCCCGAAGTCCCGAATCGACAATTGGCCGTTCGCACCGGCAGCAGCGCCTCTCCAAAGCAGTCCTTACTTCTTACGCTCCAGGAGTCCGCAATGAAATCACCCGTCCGCGTGGCGGTGACCGGCGCCGCCGGCCAGATCGGATACAGCCTCCTCCCCCGCATCGCGTCGGGCGACATGCTCGGCGACGATCAACCGGTGATCCTGCAGTTGCTCGAACTGCCGCTCGACAAGGCGCAGGCGGCCTTGAAGGGTGTGATGATGGAGATCGAGGACTGCGCATTTCCGCTTCTCGCGGGGATGAGCGGCACGTCCGACCCGAACGTCGCCTTCAAGGATGCGGACGTCGCAATGCTTGTCGGCGCCAGGCCGCGCGGTCCGGGCATGGAGCGCAAGGACCTGCTGCTTGAAAACGCGAAGATATTCATCGAGCAGGGCAAGGCGCTCGACGCCGCCGCCTCGCGCGACGTCCGCGTGCTGGTCGTCGGCAATCCGGCCAACACGAATGCGTACATCGCGATGAAGTCGGCGCCGTCGCTGCCGGGCCGGCATTTCACCGCGATGCTTCGCCTCGACCACAACCGCGCGCTGTCGCAGCTTGCGTCCAGGAGCGGCAAGCCGGTCGGCTCCATCCAGAAGCTGATCGTGTGGGGCAACCATTCGCCCACGATGTATCCCGATTACCGTTTCGCGACCGCGGACGGCCAATCGCTCGAGCAACTGATCGACGACGAGAACTGGAACCGCAACGTGTTCCTGCCGACGGTCGGCAAGCGCGGTGCCGCGATCATCGAGGCGCGCGGACTTTCGTCGGCGGCCTCCGCGGCGAATGCAGCGGTCGATCACGTACACGACTGGATCCTCGGCAGCAACGGGCAATGGGTCACGATGGGCATCCCCTCCGACGGCAGCTACGGCATTCCCCGGGACGTGATGTACGGCGTTCCGGTGACCACCGCCGGCGGCGAGTACACGCGTGTCGAGGGACTCGAAATCGACGCGTTCTCGCGCGAAAGGATGAACGCTACGCTCGGTGAGATCGAGCAAGAGCGAGCAGGCGTCGCTGCGCTGCTGCGATGATCGAGAGCGGCGCCGGGCGGACCCACGAACGTTCACGCGAGCGGGGCGACGTCAACGCTCGAAGAGCGCGTCTGCGAGCGAGGACGGAGGCCGACGCGAACACGTCGCGTATCACGCAACGGCACAATGAGGCCGCAGCGAACTGCGCCCCCTCGCCCTGCAGCGCAGCGGCCGTATCGGCCAATGCGGCCGCCCGCGTGGGAGTTGCATGACTCCGAGCGCCGGCGCCCGCTTTCGCGCTGCCGTGGCAGCCGAGCGGCCGTTGCAGATTCCCGGCGCAATTTGCGCGTATCACGCAATACTCGCCGAGCGCACCGGTTTCAAGGCGATCTACCTGTCCGGCGGCGGCGTTGCCGCGGGCTCGCTGGGGCTCCCCGACCTTGGCATCAGCAATCTCGACGACGTGCTGACGGACGTCCGGCGGATCACCGACGTCTGCCCGCTGCCGCTGCTGGTCGATGCCGATACGGGCTTCGGCGCGTCGGCGTTCAACATCGCGCGCACGGTGAAGGCGCTGATCAAGTTCGGCGCCGCGGCGATGCACATCGAAGACCAGGTCGGAGCCAAGCGCTGCGGCCACCGGCCGGGCAAGGAACTCGTCTCGCAGCAGGAGATGGTCGACCGGATCAAGGCGGCGGCCAACGCGCGCACCGATCCGGATTTCGTGATCATGGCGCGCATCGACGCGCTGGCGGTCGAGGGGCTCGTCGCGGCGATCGCGCGGGCGCGCGCCTGCGTCGAAGCCGGCGCCGACATGATCTTCCCCGAGGCGATCACCGAGCTTGCGATGTATCGGCAATTCGCCGAGGCCGTGAACGTCCCGATCCTCGCGAACCTGACCGAATTCGGACAGACGCCTCTT
>JALYSS010000279.1 GCA_030854685.1 Pseudomonadota bacterium
GGAAGCGACGGCTCGCACCCAGCAGGCCGCGGCGGGCACTGCGAGAAGCAAGGCGCAACTCGAATGGATCGACCGCATTCGCAGCCGGATCCGCGGCTACATCAATCTGCCGCCCGACATTCCCGGCAATCCGGAAGCGATCTTTGACGTGGTGCAGTTGCCCACCGGCGAGATCATCGACGTCAAGCTGCGGAAGTCGAGCGGCGTTCGTGCTTACGACGACGCCGTGCAGCGCGCGATATTGAAAGCGTCGCCGCTACCGAAGCCCGTGCTGGCCGACCTCTTCCAGCGCAACCTCGAACTGCATTTCCGGCCGCTCGATCAATAATCCCGGTGTCGGCTACGTCTCCGACACCGAGCCGCGCACGGTCTTTTCGAGCACCTGCAGGGCGGTCCAGCTCCAGTCGGCGCGCTGCTCGACCAGCTGGCGCAGCGCCATGGTGTAGATCGAGCGCCCGGTTATCAGAATGACCTTGCGCCCCTCTGCGTATTCGTGCGTGGGCACGATGAGCGTCTTGACGA
The DNA here is from genome assembly GCA_030854685.1 of Pseudomonadota bacterium. Lineage (GTDB taxonomy): Bacteria > Pseudomonadota > Gammaproteobacteria > Burkholderiales > Casimicrobiaceae > VBCG01. Next base: position 523 of record JALYSS010000279.1, read on the forward strand.
CGAGCGGCTTGTCGGGTCGCGACGGCGGCGGCAGGTAGAGTCCTTCGAACCGCGGCCCCATCATCGATGCATCGAGGCCGTTGACGACGATGCCGAGTTCCTGTCTGGCCTCGCGCTTTGCATAAAGCGTGACGGCAACGGCGCGCTCCGCAATCAGGGACACGCCGGCCTCGACGTCGTCGTTCGAAAGCTTGTTCAACCGGCGCACGACTCCGAGCAACCATCGCGAAGCGTCCGATTGGCGAACGGCAACGAGCGCACCCAGCATCAACGTCTGGCCGATCCCGCCGCCCGCGCAAATGCGCAATCCGGCGACGCTGCGGTCCTTCACCTGCCACATGGGGTCGGAGAACGTCGCAAGGCTCGACGACAGCGTGTCTTCCTCCTCCGGCATGTGCGGCTTCGTGCGCGCAGGACCGGCCACCGCGTAGACCTCGATCTCCTCGCCGGTTGCGGTGTCGGCGGACGGCGTAGCGCTTTGCGGCTTGGAGAGTTCATGCTGAATGCGTGCAAGGCCGATGCGCACGCGCGCCGCGACGGCACACGGCGTGCGCGGATCCCGGCGCATGTCGGTGTTCAGGTTCGGCGCAATCGCCGCGCGCGCTTTTTCGAGGATCATTGCACGCTGTTGATTGATCGGGCCGACCGGACCCTGATCGGTTTCCTCGGAGTGGCGCAATGCGGCGAGCGTCATGTCGAGCTGATTGGCGAGGAGCGTCGTATCGAGGTAGCGCAGCATCGCGCCGGCGTCCTGTCCGGTACGGCGCACGAGGCCCGCGCGCCCGGCGACATCGACGAAGAATCCTTCCATTGTCTTCGGCAGCGCCAGCAGCTCGAGCTTGCGGCTCCAGCCGCGCACCTGCGACGCTGCCCAGTCGAGATTGGCCGGCGACAGATTGCCGCTGTTCAGTTGATGGAGCAGCAGCGTAAAGACAAATTCCTGCTCGACCGTCCATTGCGTGCCGTTTCCGCCGGACGAGCCGAGCGACGTCGCCACGCGATCGAAGCCGAGTTCGCTCGCGCGCAGGTACGCGCGATGCAGCTCGAGCCACTTGGCGGGAATCCAGTGCTCGTGCCGGCAAACGCGCAGCTTGGCATCGGTGCCGTAGTAGTGGATGAGCCGTGCGAAGAGGATCGGCGCGTGCGGCTTCCATCGCCCGTAGGCGGCCGGGGCAAGCGCCGTCTCGAGCACGCTCTGGTACGCGGCAATGAAGCCTTGCGCGAGATCGAGGCTCGCCTGCCAGATGCGCTCCGATACCTTCGGAGCGGACTCGAGGCTCTCGACGTATTGACGAAAGAGTTGCCGCCGGTCGGCGCCGAGCGCCGCGTCCGTGTACTGGAGCGCCTGCGCGCGAGCGAGATCTATCGGGCGGCGCGACTGGCGCATTCCGTCGAAAGCGCGGAGCACGAGTTGCTGTCGTGCAACGACGTCAAGCGATGGCAATTCGCGCAACCACGCGGCAGCCGACTTGACGGACACCATCGGATCGGCGGAATCGCGGGTGCCCGGCGCAAGGAATGCAAACATGGCGCCCGTCAGCCGCGGCGCGCGTACGGTCGGGCGCCAAAGCCGTCGCGGTTGCGCTCTGCCGGAAACCGTTTCATCACCATGCGAACCATCTGCATACCCTCGTTCGTCGGCGCGCATCGCGAACGCGCGCGACGGGTCGGATAAAATACGGGAACGCCGCCCTGCGGCGCATCGCGCCAGACGGTGTCCGGCGCTCTCCCCACCGAGGTCTGCACGTGTCCTTTCGCGTTCGCCTTTCGTCGTCCCGATTGCAAAGCACGTATGCCCGGGTGGCGATGCTTGCCATCATCCCGCTCGCAATAGGATGCGCGACGACGTCATCAGGTGCGCCGACCTCTACCGTGCAAGGACTTAGCAAGTTGGATGCCACACCAAACGGCCTACAGAAAATCGATGTGAAACAGGGTGATGGCGCAGAGGCCATTTCGGGTAAGCCCGTTGTAGTCCACTACACCGGCTGGCTCTACGACACTTCCAAGCCCGATTCGCACGGCGCCAAGTTCGACAGTTCGCGCGACCGCAATGCGCCGTTCACCTTCGTGCTCGGTGCCGGACGCGTGATCAAGGGCTGGGACGAAGGCGTCGCAGGCATGAAGGTCGGCGGGCAGCGCACGCTCGTGATTCCACCTGAATTCGGGTACGGCGCGCGCGGCGCAGGCGGCGTGATTCCACCGAACGCGACGCTGATTTTCGATGTCGAACTGCTCGACGTCCAATAGACGAACGGCCTAGGACTCGTGCCGATTGAAATGCTGCCCCGCGGCGCACGGGTGAACGCGAAGCGCCGCCTCGACTATCGTCCGCCGGCGTTCGTCGCTGACGACATCGCGCTCGAATTCGATCTCGACCCGGATGTAACCGGCGTCACGGCGACGTATGCGTTTAGCCGCAATCCTCGCGCACTCGGCGCGGACCGGCATGCGCCGCTCACGCTCGATGGCGAGCAGCAAACGCGATTGCGCTTGGCGCTGGACGGCCGCGCACTGCCCGGCGATCGGATCATCGTCGGCGACGCGTCGCTCACGATCCGCGATGCGCCGGATCAAGGCACGCTGACGGTCCGAACGGAGATCGCTCCGGCGCTGAACGCCGCGCTCGAAGGGCTCTACGTCTCGTCGGACGTTTTTTGTACCCAATGCGAGCCGGAAGGGTTTCGGCGCATCACGTATTTCCTCGATCGTCCCGATGCGCTTGCGCGTTATCGCGTTACGCTGCGCGCCGATCACGAACGTTATCCGACGCTTCTGTCGAACGGCAACCTCGTCGATTCGGGCGTGCTGGCCGATGGGCGCCACTTCGCGACATGGCACGATCCGTTTCCGAAGCCGACTTATCTGTTCGCCCTTGTCGCCGGCGATCTCGCGGCACTCGAGGATTCGTTCCTGACCGCGTCGGGCCGAACCGTCGCGTTGCGCATCTATGCAACGTCTTCGAATCTGCCGCGCTGCCGCCATGCGATGGACTCGCTCAAGCGCGCGATGCGCTGGGACGAAGTGCGGTTCGGTCGCGAATACGATCTCGATACGTTCATGATTTTCTGCGCCGATGATTTCAACCTCGGTGCGATGGAGAACAAGGGCCTCAACATCTTCAACAGCCGCCTCGTCCTCGCCGATCAGGCGATGGCGACCGACGCGGACTACAACGCGATCGAAGGCGTGATCGGCCACGAGTACTTCCACAACTGGACCGGGAACCGCGTCACGTGCCGCGACTGGTTCCAATTATCGCTGAAGGAAGGGCTGACCGTCTTCCGTGACCAGGAATTCTCGAGCGATCAAGGTTCGCGCGCCGTCGAGCGCATCGGCGCCGTCGAATACCTGCGCCGCGAGCAATTCGCGGAGGACGCAGGGCCGATGGCGCATCCGGTACGTCCCGACCAGTATCAGGAGATCAACAATTTCTACACGGCCACCGTGTACGAAAAAGGCGCCGAGCTGATCCGCATGCAGCATGAGCTGCTCGGACCGGAGCGCTTCCGCCGGGGCATGGATCTTTATTTCGAGCGCCACGACGGGCAGGCGGTCACCTGCGACGATTTCGTGCAGGCGATGCAGGATGCGTCGGGCGTCGACCTCGCGCAGTTCCGCCACTGGTATTCGCAGTCCGGTACGCCGCTCGTCACCGCCCGTGGACACTACGATGCGGCGGCACGCACGTACGCGCTCGACGTCGAGCAGAGCCTGCCGTCGGCGAACGGCAGCCTCCGCAAGCCGCCGCTGCACATCCCGCTGGCCATGGGACTCCTCGGTCCCGATGGCAAGGACGTGCCGTTGCGCCTGGCCGGCGAAGCGTCCGCCGGCGGCACGACGCGATTGCTGCAATTGACGTCGGTCACGCAGCGCTTCGAATTCATCGACATTGCGGCTGCACCGGTGCCGTCGCTGTTGCGCGGCCTCTCGGCGCCCGTCAGCCTCGCGTTCGACTATCGCGAGGACGAACTTGCGCTGCTCGCGGCGCACGACAGCGACGCGGTGAACCGCTGGGATGCGGCACAGCGCTCGTTCGCGCACGCGATCCTGCACCTCGCGCAGGCGCACCGAAGCGGCACGCCGCTTTCGTTGCCGCCCCTCCTGTCGCAAATGGTCCGCGCGCTGCTCGCCGACGACGCAAGCGACCCCGCCGTGCTCGCGTTGGCGCTGTCGTTGCCGGACGCCGCGTATGTCGCTTCGCTGGAGCCGACGATCGACCCGGACGGCATCGTCGTCGCATCGACGTTCATCGAGCAATCGCTCGCGGCCGCGCACCGCCACGCGTTCGAGCGGGCATATGCGAAGCATCGGCCCCGTGCTCCCCATGCGCTGACGCAGGACCAGATGGGCACGCGAAGCCTTTCGAACCGGTGCCTGCGCTACATCGGCGTGCTGGACGACGCGGGTGCCCATGCGCTTGCGTCGGAGCAATATCGATTCGCCGACAACATGACGGATTCGATGGCCGCGCTCGCGGCATTGCGAGATTCCGTGGCGCCGGCACGCGACGATCTCTACGCACGGTTCGAAGCGAAATGGCGCGACGAGCCACTCGTGCTCGACAAGTGGTTCGCGCTGCAGGCGAGAAGCCTGCGCCCCGGTACGCTCGACGCGGTGCGCGCGCTGATTGCGCATCCCCGCTTCAACGCGCGCAATCCCAATCGCGTTCGCTCGCTCGTCGGCACGTTCGCACTCGGCAACTTCGCACGCTTCAACGCGAGCGACGGCGCAGGCTATGCATTCACCGCGGACCAGGTGTGCTCGCTCGACGCGACGAACCCACAACTCGCGTCGACGCTCGCCGGCGCGTTCAGCCTGTGGAAGCGGTTCGCGGAACCGCGGCGCGGCGAGATGCAGCGTTGCCTGCAGCGAATCGCGCGCGCGCCCGACCTGTCGCCCGACGTGAGCGAGATCGTCTCGCGCACGCTCGCGAATTGATGAGTTGGCCGTTGCCCCGAACGCCATCGGGCCAATCCAACGCCGGCCCGCTGAAATGACCTCGAAAGTCCGGGTCGGAGAGTAGGGTAAGACTCGACTCTTCGCACAAGCACGTGCCCATGGCGTTGGCCGTCGCGAAAAGTCGAGTCTGACCCCAGGTCCGAGTTGAGCGTCGAGCTTTTCCGACGCTCGAACGAGGACAGTTATTGCGTCGCCGCGCGCCAACGTTCGAACGGCCAACGACGCATGCCGCGGTGACGTAATAACAAGTAATAGCTACCAGTAAGTCTCGAGGGTGATGTGCCCCGGCTCCTTGCGCCGATGCCGACGCATGCCGCGCGTTGCGAGCACCTTCTGCACGTCATCGACCATCGCCGGATTGCCGCACAGCATCGCATGCGCGTTCTCCGGTGTGAGCGACAAACCAACCCGCGCTTCGAGTCGGCCGTCCTCGATTGCGTTCGGAATGCGTCCCGCGATCGCGTCGCGATGTGCCTCGCGACTCACCATCGGGACATAGCGGAACGCACCGGAACGGGCTCGTACGATGCCGGCGATTTCCTCGCGGTACGTGAGCTCCTCGGCGTGGCGCACGGAGTGCACGAGCACGACCCGTCCGAACTTCGTCCACGGGTCGTCGGTGCGCAGCATCGAAAGGAACGGGCCGATGCCGGTTCCCGTCGACAGGCACCACAGCGATTCCGCTTCGGCGGTCTCGCTGATGGAGAAAAAGCCGTTGGCGCGCGGCGCGAGCCACACGCTTTCGCCGGCGTTCAGCACGGCAAGGCGCGGTGACAACGGGCCTTCCGGAAGAATGATGAAGTAGAACTCGTGCGGCTGTGCCGCAGGCGGATTCACGAACGAGTAGGGACGCCCGATCATCGCCTCTTTCGACCCGGGGGGCGCCGGTAACGAAAGCCTCGCGAACTGCCCCGCCGTGAACGCCACTTGCGGTGCATCGACGAGCAGCGAAAACAGGCTGTCGCTCCACTGACGCCGCCCCGCGACTCGGCCTTCGAC
>JALYSS010000075.1 GCA_030854685.1 Pseudomonadota bacterium
CGCGGCGGAGGGGCCTGCGTTCGAGCGGCGTGGCCTTCGCCAATGGGACTTCGGCGAACTGCCGCAGACGCTGACGATGCGCCGCCATGGCCAGCGCCTGACGGGCTACCCGGCGCTTGTCGACGAGCCGGAGGGCGTCGCACTCACGCTGCTCGATACGCGCGACGCGGCGCTCGCGGCGACGCGCCAGGGCATCGTGCGCCTGATCGGCTTCGAGCTTGGCGACACGCTTGCGCGGATGGTGAAAGCCGCATCGACGTGGACGACGATCGGCATGCAATTGCGCGCCACGGTGCCCTTGGACAAGTTGCAGGATGACCTGCGCAATGCGATCGCGGACCGGGCGTTCATCGGCGACGATCCGCTGCCGCGCGACCGCGACGCATTCGTCGTCCAGGTAAAGCGGGCACGCGCGCGTCTTCCGGCGGTCGCCGAGGGCGCGCTGCGGTTGCTGGGCGCGATTGCGGTCGAACACCACGCGCTGTTGCAGCGCGTCGCCGCGTTGTCGGCATCGCAGCGGATGCTGGCGGCCGAGGTGAACGCACACCGCGACGCGCTGGTCCACCCCGGATTCCTTTCCGCGACGCCTTGGGCGCAGCTCGCGCACCTGCCGCGTTACCTGCAGGCGCTGGCGCGCCGCGTGCAACGCCATGCGGAGAATCCGGACCGTGACCAACGCCACGCGGCGCAGGTCGCGCACTGGTCGGGACGCTATCGCGAGCGAGCGGAGGTGGAACGCCGGGCAGGCGGCGTATCGCCCGCGCTCGAGGCGTTTCGCTGGATGCTCGAGGAGTTGCGCGTGTCGCTGTTCGCCCAGGAGTTGCGCACGCCCGTTCCCGTCTCCTTCAAACGTGTCGAAAAAGCCTGGCAGCAGCTCATATGACCCCTCACGCTGCGCTGCCCCCCGAGGGGGCGGAATTCGCGCCTTGGGACGGCCCCGCGGCGCTCATATGATCCCCCCACGCTGCGCTGCCCCCGAGGGGCGGAATTCGCGCCTTGGGACGGCGCTGCAGCTCTCATGCGGCGCGCTTAGCCGCGCCGAGCAGTGGCATACAATGCGGCCCCGTGCTAGAGTCAATCGGCTAAAAAGGGCCATAACTCATTGAAGCCGCTGGCAGCGCACTGGTCACCGAATGCCACCTCCGCTTAGCCCGTGCCTCCCCAGAACGTAACGACCCACGTCGCGCCGGCGCGCCGCCCCATTCCCCGGGAGTTGGCGAAAATCCTCGCCGACTGCCGCGACATCACCGTCCACCGGCTGCTGTTGTCGTTCACCACGCTGCTCGATCGCGTGTGCGACATGCTGATGGAGCGCGCCGGGAAATCGGACGTTCGCGACGAGCAGCAGCTGTTCCTCGAGGCACGGCAGGTGTTGATCGTCGACCGAGCGAGCCTGATGGCCGAATTCGAGAAGCGGCTCCGTTCGCGCATCGAGGATCACGTTTCCGGTCGCGCCGACGAAAAAGCGGACTTTTCCAGAGCCGACGCGACGAAGCTGGCGCTCGTCGCACTCGACATCGTCGACGAGTCGGTGATTATCGGCAACATCGTGCGCGTTATTGAAAACGTCTGCCACGAGGAGTTGATAACGCTGAACCGTGGAATCGGCCATCTGCTTGGCAAGTCGGTGCTCGAAAGTGCTACCAATCCGCTCGGGCCGACGACAATCGTCGGCGCGTTCGCGGAGGCGCTCGGCACGTTGAAAGCCGACGGCCGCGTCAAGTTCCAGATCCTGAAGGAACTGAATCTGGCGCCGCTCGGCGAGGTCGCCGCGATTTACGCGGACGTCAATCGCCACCTCGCCAACCTGCGCATCATCCCGGCCGGAAGCGTCCGCGCGACGAACCCGCGCGGGGCGCCGGCGCAGCGCAAGCGCGCGGTTGACGACAAGCCGGACACGCTGCAGCCGACGCCGGAAATGGACGTGATGGCGATGTTCCGGCGTGCCGCCTCGCACGGCGGGTTCCCGTTGTCCGGCCATCCTGCGCCCCCGACGCGCGTCTATCCGCCGCTGCCGCCAACGCCATCCGGCTACGTGCCCGGCTCGCCGATCGTCGCGACCCCGGGGTTGCGCGAAGGATTGACGCGCCTGCAGGCAGGGCAGACGGGATTCGACGTCGAAGGGATGCAGGTCGCGTTCTCCGGCATTCCGGAGGGGACGCACAACGTCCTGCGCGACCTGCAGGAATCGCAGCTCGGCCAGCGTGCGAACCAGCTCGAGGCGATGACGATCGAGATGGTCGCGATGCTGTTCGATTTCATCTTCGACACGCGCGATCTTCCGGACGGCATCAAGGCGCTGCTTGCGCGCCTGCAGATCCCAGTGCTGAAGGTCGCGATGCTCGATGGCGCGTTCTTCGCCAGGAAGGCGCACCCGTCGCGGCTGCTGGTCAACGCGCTCGCCGCCGCCGGTCTCGGCTGGTCGCCCGCGATGGGGACGGACGATCCGCTGTATCGGACGATCGATCGGATCGTGCACCGGATCATCGACGTATTCGGCGACAACCTCGGCATCTTCGACGAGCTCCGCGCGGAACTCGAAGCGTTCCTCACGTCGGAGGAGCAGGCGGCCGAAGCCAATTTCTCGACGACCGCCGAGGCGATCAACGAAGGCGACCGCAAGGATCTCGCGAGCGTCATCGCGAAGTCCGAAGTCGAGCGGCGCGTCGAGAGCTATCCGATTCCGCGCTTTCTCGCGCAGTTCCTCCGCCAGAAATGGCAGGTCACGCTCGAAGGCATCTATCTGCGCGACGGCGACGGCGACGACAGCGATGCGTGGAGCTCGGGCGTGGCGACGCTCGAGGACCTCGTCTGGAGCGTGCAGCCGAAGAAGACGTCCGAAGACCGCAAGCATCTGGTGGCCCTGCTGCCTTCGCTCCTGAAGCGGCTCGCTGCCGGCGTACGACCGCAGCAATGGGACGTCGGCGAGCGCGAAGCGTTCATGTCGAATCTCGTGGAGGCGCACGCAGCGGCGGTCAAGCCGTCGCTCGCAACCATGCCGTCGCCGACGGCGGCCGTCGCTGAAGCCGCGCGCGCGGAAGCGGAAGTCGCGAAGGCGTCCGGCGATGTCGAAGCCGCCGCACGGGCGGAAGCGCTGGCTGCCGCGATGGCGCCCGCCGAGCCGGCGGCGCTCGACGCCGGCCCAGCGATCCTCGAGGACGAATACCTCGAAATCGCGCGCAGCATGGATCGCGGCATGTGGGTCGAATTCGAGGATGCCGACGCGCAGTTGTCGTTCGCGAAGCTCGCGTGGATCAGCCCGCTGCGCGGCACCTATCTCTTCACGAATCGCCAGGGGCAGAAGGCGCTGTCGATGACCGCCGAGGAACTCGCCGAGCAGTTCCGTGCGAATCGCGCACGGCTCGTCGAAGCCGAGCCGCTGATCGACCGCGCATTCAGCAGCGTCATGTCCGAGCTGACCGACCGGTTCGAGCTCGAGACCGCGTCGGTTTGAAGCGCTCCGGGGCCGGCATCTGACTGCCATCCTCGCGGCGCTACGGCGCGCGCTGCCGATCCTGCTCAGCGCGCGCATCATCGGGCTTGCGACACTGCCGCTCGTGATCGCGGCGATCGTGTGGATCGCCATCGCGATCATGGCGTGGCATCCGCTGACCGCTGCGCTCGCGCACGTCTTCGGTGCATCGGACGATACGTCGCTGCTGCAGCGAATCGCCGCGCAGATCGTCGCGGTGCTGATCTTCGCCGCGCTCGCCGCGGCAACGGCATTGACGGCGATCGCGGTGCTGGCGATGCCGGTGATCGTGAACACGGTGGCCGCGCGCGATTTTCCGGCGCTGACCGCGCTTCGCGGGGGGACGTTCGCCGGAAGTGTGGGCAACGCCGCGTTCGCGCTCCTTGTCTTCGTGCCGCTATGGCTGCTGTCGCTGCCGCTGCTCGTCTTTCCGCCGCTCTACGCGATCGTGTCGCTGCTGCTCAATGCCTGGCTGTCGCAACGGATGTTCCGCTATGACGCGCTTGCCGAGCACGCCGACCGGCAGGAAATCGAGGCGGTGCTCGCGCTGTGTCGTATGCGCCTGATGGGGCTCGGCCTCGTGCTTTCTCCGCTCTCGCTGATCCCGCTCGTCAATGTCCTCGTGTTGCCGATCTTTGCCGGGATCGCATTCACCGAGCTGTGTCTTGCCGAGCTCGCGCAGTTCCGCGCACGGACCGGCGCCGCCGTGCGCACATGAATGGCCTTGTCGGCAGCGGCAAGTGGTTCGACGAGGTGCGCGTCGGCGACACGTTCGCGAGCGCGCTGACCGTCACCGAAACGCATATCGTCATCGGCGGCGGACTGATCGGCGACTCCAATCCGCACCACCTGAACGCCGAATACGCGAAGGGGTCGCGCTTCGGCACGCCGATCCTGCACGGGATGCTGACGTCGTCCATCATGGGGGCGGCGGTCGGCATGTACTTTCACGGCACGGCGATCGCGTACCTCGAGCATCGTGCGCGCTTTCTCGCGCCCGTGCGCGCGGGCGATACGCTGACCACGACGTGGACGATCACGGAGCTACTCGACAAACCGAAGCACGACGGCGGCATCGTCGTGCTGAACGGCGTGGCAACGATCCAGACGGGCGACGTCGTCGCCGAATCGCATGCGCGGATTCTGTCGAGCCGACGGCCGCCGTCCCGCGATGCGGCAGGCACGAGTATGCCCTGACGTTCGCGGCCACGCGAGCGGCGCAGCCGACGTTTCAATCCGGCGCCATGGCCTTGTCCGCAAGCTCCTTGATCGCTGCCTCGTTCTTGGACAGTTGCGCGAGACCCATGCCGTGCAGCACGTTCGGCGCCTTCGTAAATTGAATGTTGGCATACCCGACGACCTCGATCCGGTTGCCCCAGGGATCGAGAAAGTCGCGAAATGGACCCGGGAGAGTCTCGATGGCGGCCTCGGCCTGCTCGGCGGAGAAGACCCCGCCGTGCCCGATCTCGTGCAATTGCACACCGCTGTTTGCAGCCGAGCCGCCAGTCTCATGCCAAGCGGCATGGCATTCACGGCTGACGATGACTTCGTCCCCCGGGTGTGTGAGCACACGCAAGGCGACTTGATTGGCCATCGTGCCTGAAGGCAGCCAAAGCGCCGCCGGCTTGCCCAGCAGATCGGCCATGCGTGCCTGCAGCAGATTCGTGAGTGCGTCTTCGCCGTACTGGTCATCACCGACGGCTGCATCGGCCATTGCGGCGCGTATGGCCGGGGTCGGCCGCGTGACCGTGTCGGATCGAAGATCGATGATCGATGCAGGATTCATTGTTGTTCCGTACACCGCCTGAATGACGGTTCATGCCATCATGCATCCGCAAGCTGGTGCAGCCAAGCCGACGCTTGCGACGGGCTGCTGCCCGCCCGGGCTGGGGCGATGTTGGGTGATGTGATTGGCGCCGTGAACCGGGTGACTGCTCTAACGGTGAAATTGAGCCGACATTCGGAACGTCGGGTTATGGCCGCTTGCCGAACTTCAAACCGTTGCCAATGCGCGTACGCACTCGGCGACGAGGTCCGGACCCCGATAGATCAATCCGGTGTAGAGCTGGACCAGTGTCGCGCCGGCCCTGATCCTCTCGACCGCTTCGTCGGCGGACATGATGCCGCCCGCCGCGATGATCGGCAGCGTACCGTCGACTGTGGCGGCCAGCGTTCGCAATACCGTCATCGCGCGCTCGCGCAGCGGCGCGCCTGAAAGGCCGCCCTGTTCCGCAGCGTGCGGCAATCCCTCGACACCATCGCGAGCAAGCGTCGTGTTCGTCGCGATTACGCCGTCGATGCGATGCCGGATCAGCAGTTGCGCAATCGAGCGCACCGCATCGGACGCAAGATCTGGCGCAATCTTGACGACGAGGGGAACGCGCTTGCCGTGCTCCTGCGCAAGCTCGTCACGCTCTTGAACGAGACGCTCGAGGAGTGCGTCGAGCGCGTCGTCGGCCTGCAGATCGCGCAGACCCTTCGTATTGGGCGACGACACGTTGATCGTCACGTAGCTCGCGCGCGCATGCACCGCGCGAAGGCATGCGACGTAGTCATCGGTGGCGCGCCCGTTCGGCGTGTCGAAGTTCCTGCCGATGTTGACGCCGAGGATGCCGTGGTAGCCCGCGCGGTCGACGTT
>JALYSS010000008.1 GCA_030854685.1 Pseudomonadota bacterium
CGCCGTCCCGACCGGACGGTCATTTCGTTCATTGTTGACCGGGTTCCCCATGCACGCCGTGCCTTCGCAGAAATACCGGCCGTTTCGGCCGATCGACCTTCCCGACCGCACCTGGCCGTCACGCACGATCGCGCATCCGCCGATCTGGCTTTCGACCGACCTGCGCGACGGCAATCAGGCGCTGATCGAGCCGATGGATGCGACGCGCAAGCTGCGGATGTTCCGACAGCTCGTCGACATCGGCTTCAAGGAAATCGAGGTCGCATTTCCGTCGGCGTCGCAGACGGACTTCGATTTCGTGCGCAAGCTGATCGAGGAGGACCTGATTCCCGACGACGTGACGATCCAGGTGTTGACCCAAGCGCGCGACGAGCTCATCCGCCGGACGTTCGAGTCGTTGCGCGGTGCCGCACGCGCGATCGTGCATCTCTATAATCCGACGGCGCCGTTGTTCCGGCGCGTCGTGTACAACAAGGACCGCGCGGGGATCGTCGACATTGCCACCGAAGGGGCGCGACTTTTCACGCGATGCGCGGCGGCGCAGCCCGCGACCGATTGGCGTTTCGAATACTCGCCCGAAACGTTCACGATGACCGAGCTCGACTTCGCGCTCGAGATCTGCGAGCGCGTCGTCGACGTGTGGGAATCGGCGAGCGCCCACCCTGTGATTCTCAACTTGCCGGCGACCGTCGAAGTGGCGACGCCCAACGTATTTGCCGATCAGATCGAATGGATGCACCGGCACTTGAGCCGACGCGACCGCGTTGTCATTTCGGTTCATCCGCATAACGACCGCGGCACCGGCGTCGCTGCCGCCGAACTCGCCGTCATGGCGGGCGCCGATCGCGTCGAAGGATGCCTGTTCGGCAACGGCGAGCGCACCGGCAACGTCTGCGTCGTGACGCTGGCAATGAACCTGTATTCGCAAGGAATCGATCCGAAGCTCGACTTCAGCGACCTCGGTTCCGTCATCCGGACCGCCGAGCACTGCACGGCACTGCCGGTGCACCCGCGCCATCCGTATGCGGGCGAGCTCGTCTTCACGGCGTTCTCCGGTTCTCATCAGGATGCGATCAAGAAGGGCTTCGCGGCACAGCGCGCCGAAGAATCCGCCGGCAACATGATCTGGGAGGTGCCGTACCTGCCGATCGATCCGGCCGACGTCGGACGCACGTACGAGGCGGTCATCCGCGTGAACAGTCAGTCGGGCAAGGGCGGCATCGCGTACCTGCTCGAGCGGGACTACGCTCTCGCGCTGCCGCGACTCCTGCAGATCGAGTTCAGCCAGCTCGTTCAGGCGATCACCGACAGGACGGGCAAGGAGCTGACGGCTGTCGATCTGCACGCTGCGTTTTATCGCGAGTACATCGCACCGGACGCGCCGATCGCGTACATCGACCACCGCACGAGCGCCGCAGGGCCGCCCCAAGGCGCGAGTTCCGCCCCGCGGGGGGCAGCGCAGCGGCCGAATTGGCCAAAGCTGCCGCAAGCGTGGGGGGGTCATCCGAGTCATGCGGGCATTCAGGGAACGCTCGAGCAGTTGACGGCGCGATTGTCGGTCGACGGCGTCGAGACGCTTCTGTCGGGTGCTGGCAACGGTCCCGTCGACGCCTTCGTCCACGCCGTTCGCGACGGAATTGGCGCCGACATCCACGTGCTCGCGTATCACGAGCACGCGACCGGCACCGGCGAAGACGCGACGGCGGTGGCTTACGTGCAATTGCGCGCCGGCACGCGCAGCATCTATGGCGTCGGGCTCGACCCGAACATCGTCACGGCGACACTGAAGGCGGTGATCGCCGCCGTGAACCGCGGTTGTGCGCAAGGCGCGCTGGCGCTCGGGTCGCCGGTCCGCGCCGCGACAGCCTGAAGCGCTCGAAGGAGGATTCCATGTCGGACCACCTGATCATTTTTGACACGACGCTGCGCGACGGCGAGCAAAGCCCCGGCGCGTCGATGAACAAGGAAGAAAAGACACGGATCGCGCGCCAGCTCGAGCGGCTGCGCGTCGACGTCATCGAGGCGGGCTTTCCCGCATCGTCGAACGGCGACTTCGAGGCCGTGCACGACATCGCGAGGGTGATCACCGATAGCACGGTGTGCGCTCTTGCGCGTGCCAACGAAAATGACATACGGCGCGCGGGCGACGCGCTGAAGCCCGCGAAGTCGATGCGCATCCATACGTTTATCGCGAGCTCGCCAATCCACATGCAGATGAAGCTGCGCATGACGCCCGAGCAGGTGCTCGAGCAGTCGGTGAAGGCGATTCGCTGGGCGCGCGAGTACACGGACAACGTCGAATTCTCCCCGGAGGACGCCGGCCGCTCGGACCCCGATTTCCTCTGCCGGCTCCTCGAAGCCACCATTGCGGCGGGTGCTGCAACGGTGAACATTCCCGATACGGTTGGCTATACGATGCCGTGGCAATTCGGCGCGCTGATCGGGTCGCTGCGCGAACGCATTCCGAATTCCGATCGCGCCGTCTGGTCGGTCCATTGCCACAACGATCTGGGCGTCGCGGTCGCCAACTCGCTCGCAGCGGTCATGCGCGGCGCGCGGCAGGTCGAGTGCACCGTCAACGGCCTGGGCGAGCGCGCCGGCAACGCGTCGCTCGAGGAGATCGTGATGGCGGTGCGCACGCGCAAGGACGTCTTTGCGTGCACGACACGCATCGACACGACGCAGATCGTCGCGGCGTCGAAGCTGGTCTCGAGCATCACCGGCTTTCCCGTGCAGCCGAACAAGGCGATCGTCGGCGCGAACGCCTTCGCCCACGAGTCGGGAATCCATCAGGACGGCGTGCTGAAGCACCGCGAAACGTACGAGATCATGCGCGCGGAGGACGTGGGCTGGCATGCGAACAAGCTCGTGCTCGGCAAGCTGTCCGGCCGCAATGCGTTCAAGACGCGGCTCGTCGAGCTCGGCATCGACTTGCCTGATGAGGACGCGTCCAATGCCGCGTTCGCGCGCTTCAAGGAACTCGCCGACAAGAAAGGCGAGGTTTTCGACGAGGATCTGCACGCGCTCGTCTCCGAGGAAGGGATCGTGGCGGCGCACGAGCATTATCGGCTCGCCGCGCTGAAGGTCACGTCGGAAACCGGTACCGTGCCACACGCGCGCGTCGTGATGACGGTCGGCGACGCGGAAGTTGTCGCGGAAGTTGGCGGCGACGGTCCTGTCGACGCTGTGTTCCAGGCGATCGAGCGGATGGCGGGATCGCACGCGAACCTTTTGCTCTATTCCGTCAATGCGATCACCAGCGGCACCGACGCGCAGGGTGAAGTCACCGTGCGCCTGGAGCAGCGCGGCCGCATCGTCAACGGCCTGGGTGCAGACACCGACATCATCGTCGCTTCGGCGAAGGCCTACATCAATGCGCTGAATCGGCTGCAGGACGGGGTACGGCGCTTGAATCCTCAACTGGCGGCATAAGGGACTTCGGGGTCAGCGACTTCGGGGTCAGAGCTGTAAGTATCGCGGTTGTTGATGCTTACAGCTCTGACCCCGAAGTCGGAAGCGGCGCGGTAACATACCGCCGGATGGCGCTTGCAGGTCGCGGCGCCTGTTTCGCGTCTGTCGTCGAAACGGCGCGCATTGTCCACGCCTTTTTCCCGGATTCACCATGGAAATGAACTCCCCGCGCTACGGCCCCGGCATCGAAGTCAACGCGGAGGTGACGTCCGAATTTGCGCAGATACTGACGCCCGAGGCGCTCGCGTTCGCGGCGCGTTTGCAGCGCGCATTCGGTGCGCGCCGCACGGAGTTGCTCGCCCGCCGCGTCGCGCGTCAGGTGCAGTTCGACGCCGGCACCGTCCCTGATTTCCTCGTTGCAACGCGTGACGTTCGCGAAGGCGACTGGGTGTGCGATCCGGTGCCCGCCGACATCCAGGATCGTCGCGTCGAGATCACGGGACCGGTCGACCGCAAGATGATCATCAACGCGCTCAATTCCGGCGCCAACGTGTTCATGGCGGATTTCGAGGACGCCAATACACCGCTGTGGACGAACAACGTCCAGGGACAGATCAATCTGCGCGATGCGATTCGACGTCGGATCGATTACGTCTCGCCGGAGGGCAAGGCATATCGACTGAACGAGCGCACCGCAACGTTATTCGTGCGTCCGCGCGGCTGGCATCTCCCGGAAAAGCACGTGATCGTCGACGGGGAACCGATTGCTGGCGGCATCTTCGACTTCGCGCTCTATTTCTTCCACAACGTGCAGGCACTCATCGCGCGCGGCAGCGGGCCGTATTTCTATCTGCCGAAGCTCGAGAGCCACCTCGAGGCACGACTGTGGAATGACATTTTCATGATGGCGCAGGACGACCTCGTCATTCCGCGCGGCACGATCAAGGCGACCGTACTGGTCGAGACGATTCTCGCGGCGTTCGAGATGGACGAAATCCTCCACGAGCTACGGCATCACTGCGCGGGGCTCAACGCCGGACGCTGGGACTACATCTTCAGCTGCATCAAGAAATTCCGCAGCCACCACGACTTCTGCCTCGCCGACCGCGTCCTTGTCACGATGACGACGCATTTCATGAAGAGTTACGCCGAGCTGCTGGTGAAGACCTGTCATCGCCGCAACGCGCACGCGATGGGCGGCATGGCCGCGCAAATTCCGGTGAAGAACGACGAGGCTGCGAACGCGGAAGCGTTTGCGAAGGTCAAGGCCGACAAGGAGCGTGAAGCGACGTACGGCCACGACGGGACGTGGGTGGCGCATCCGGCATTAGTGCCTGTGGCGAAGGAGGCCTTCGATCGGCTGATGCCGGCGCCGAACCAGATCGCGACCGCGAAGCGCGCGGACGTCCACGTCAGCGCGTCGGATCTGCTGCGGTTCGAGCCCGCGCGTCCGATCACGGAAAATGGACTGCGGCTCAACATCAATGTCGCGATCCAGTACATCGGCGCATGGCTCGCCGGCCAGGGCGCGGTGCCGATCTTCAATCTCATGGAGGATGCCGCCACCGCCGAGATTTCGCGTTCGCAGGTCTGGCAATGGATCCGTTCGCCCAAGGGCAACCTCGACGACGCGCGCAAGGTCACGAAGGAGCTTGTCGCGCAGATGATCCCGCAGGAGCTTGCGAAGGTCCGCGAATTGCTGGGTCCTGCCTTCGCCGAAGGACGTTACGAGGAGGCTTCGCGGCTCTTTTCCGACCTGGTCGAGAGCGACACGTTCGTCGAATTCCTGACGTTGCCTGCCTACGAACTGATCGATTGACCGATAACCACGATCTATCGTCGGCATTGTCATAGTTGATTGGACAGCGCCAACTCGGGGAAGCAGAATGACGCGACCAGCCAGGTACGCTCGTTCCTGCCTCCCCGATGTCACCGCGTCCGCCTGTCGAGGGGCGCTCATACAAGGAGCACGTCGCATGAAACCTCTCCAAGGCACGAAGACGCACGACAATCTGAAGGCCGCGTTTGCGGGCGAATCGCAGGCGAATCGTCGCTACCTGTATTTCGCGAGCAAGGCGGACGTCGAGGGACAGAACGACGTCGCCGCGCTGTTTCGCTCCACCGCCGAAGGCGAAACCGGCCATGCGCACGGGCACATGGACTATCTCGCCGTCGTCGGCGACCCCGCGACGGATCTTCCGATCGGCTCGAGCCGTGAAAACCTGAAGGCGGCGGTTGCCGGCGAAACGCACGAGTACACGGACATGTACCCCGGCATGGCGAAGGCCGCGCGCGGCGAAGGTTTCGATGAGATTGCCGACTGGTTCGAAACGCTGGCAAAGGCGGAGCGTTCGCACGCGAACCGGTTCCAGAAAGCGCTCGACGTACTCGCGGATTGATGCAACATCCCCCCACGCTCGCCCCGCTCGCTGCCCCCCGGGGGGCGGGTCAGTCGCTTGGGGCGGCCCGGCGCGACTGATGTCGCCGCGCGAAGGTAACCTGCAGGCACCGACGCGCCACCCGCTCGACTGGCGCAATCCGGAGTTCTACGACGAAGTCGCGCTCCGCAGCGAGCAGGAACGCGTCTTCAACATCTGCGCCGGGTGCCGGCGCTGCGTTTCGCTGTGCGGCGCGTTCCCGACACTGTTCGACCTCGTCGACAACAGCGCGACCATGGAAATCGACGGTGTCGCGAAGGAGGATTACGCGAAGGTCGTCGACCAGTGCTACCTCTGCGATATCTGCTACATGACGAAATGCCCATACGTTCCACCCCATCCGTGGAACGTCGACTTTCCTCATGTCATGCTGCGCGCGAAAGCCGTCAAGTTCCGCAATGGTGACTTCACGCTGCGGGATCGCCTGCTGACCAGCACCGACGCGGTCGGCAAGCTCGCCACCATTCCCGTCGTCGTGCAGGCGGTGAACAAGGCGAACGCGTCGCCGGTAATGCGCAAGGTAGTGCAGTCTGTCCTCGGCGTTGCCGCCGATGCGTGGCTTCCACCGTACGCTGCGCGACGATTCCGGTCGTCCGCGCCGGCGTCGCTCCACTGGCCGGTGCGCGACGGCACCCGCACGCCCGGCAAGGTCGCGATCTTCGCTACCTGCTACATCAACTACAACGAGCCGGGCATCGGTCACGATCTGCTCAAGGTTCTCGACCACGTGAAGGTTCCGTACACCCTGGTCGCAAGCGAGGTGTGCTGCGGCATGCCGAAGCTCGAGCTCGGCGACCTTGCGAGCGTCGAGGCGCTGAAGAACATCAATATCCCGGTGCTCGCGCCGCTCGCCCGCGCGGGCTACGCGATATTGACGACCGTTCCTTCGTGTACGTTGATGTTCAAGCAGGAGTTGCCGCTGCTGTTTCCTGAAGACGCCGACGTGCGCGCGGTTGCCGAGGCGATGTTCGATCCATTCGAGTATCTCGTGGCGCGCGAGCGCGACGGACTGCTCGACCGCTCGTTCAAGCGCGGGCTTGGCAAGGTGAGCTATCACATACCCTGCCACTCGCGCGTGCAGAACGTCGGCCAGAAGACGCGCGAGGTGCTCGAATGGATTCCCGACACGTCGATCAATACGGTCGAGCGCTGTTCCGGACACAACGGAACCTGGGGCGTAAAGCGCGAGTTCTTCGCTGACGCAATGAAGATCGGCGAGCCGGTGTTCAGGCGGATGGACGAGTTCGAGCCCGATTACATCAGTTCGGATTGCCCGATTGCCGGCCGCCGCATCGAGGAAGGCATCGCGCAGGGCGACGGTGGACGCAAGGCGCGCACGGCGCATCCGCTGACGCTCTTGCGAATGGCGTATGGAATCGACTGACCGACGTACGGACGACGATGCCGCGAGTCACGCGCGATAGCCTGCTGACGCTCGAAGCGTACGCGAAGGAGCGCTCGTCATTCCGCGCCCGCGCGCTGGCGCACAAGCGCGCGCGCACCGTGCATCTCGGCGAGCATGTCACGCTGTTGTTCGAGGACGAGCTCACGGTCCGCTATCAGATCCAGGAAATGCTGCGGATCGAGAAGATGTTCGAGGAAGCGGGAATTCAGGACGAGCTCGACGTCTACAACCCGCTGATTCCCGATGGCAGCAACCTCAAGGCGACGATGC
>JALYSS010000081.1 GCA_030854685.1 Pseudomonadota bacterium
CCCCGGAACGTGTTCATCGGCAGCGCTTGGGGCAATAAATGGTATCTGACCCCTGAACGTGTTCATCGGCATCGCATGGAGCAATAAATGGTATGTGACACCCCAGCTATGCTTCCTTTCGCGCGCGGACAACGAGCTTGCAGAACGTTGTCGGCGTGAAGAGTCGCGGAATGTCAGCGACCTTCATCGGCGTCTTGAAGCGTTCGGCCGCTACTTCCGACAGGTATTCCCGGAGTTGCGCGAGCCCCTTTTCGGTCACGATGCCGTTTTGCTCGAATTCCGATTCGGGAAGATCGCCGCGCGCGTTCTCGACGATCTTGCCGCGCGGAATCTTGATCTTGAACGCGCGTTCGAGCCGGAACACCATGTCGAGGAAATCGATCGACTCGGCGTCGAGCCCTTCGATCAGCGACACGTCGGGCTTGATGTCCTCGACATCGCAGCCGAGCGCATCCGCCATCGTTTCGGAGACCTTCGGATAGACCGCCATGATTTCGTCCTGCGTCACCGGAATCTCAGCCATTGCCGCTTGCTCCCTTCATTCGAGCTTGAACCCGCCGTCGATGTTGAATACCTGCCCCGTGACGTAACTCGCGTAGTCGGATGCGAGGAACCAGACGGCGCAGGCGACCTCCCGCGCCGTCCCGTAGCGCTTCATCAGGATGCGCGCCTTCGCTTCGTCCCCCGCCAATTCGCGCAGGCCCTGCGACATCTCCGTGTCGATCACGCCGGGCGCCACGGCGTTGACGCGGATTTTGCGTGGCGCGAGTTCCACCGCCAGCGCGCGGGTGAACGCGTTGACGGCGCCCTTGCTCGCGGCGTAATTCGTCTGCCCGCGGCCACCTTTGTCACCGGCCACCGAGCTCACATTCACGATGCATCCGGCGCGCTGCATCACCATGTACGGCACGACCGCGCGCGTCACGTTGAACACGCCGCCGATGTTGGTATCGAGCACGGTCCGAATGTCGTCGTCGCCGAGCGCCGCAAGCGGATTGTCGCGGATCACGCCGGCGTTGTTCACCAGCACGTCGATTCTGCCCACGCGGTCGGCGAGACGTTCGACCGCCGCGTTGCACGCCGCGGCATCGGTCACGTCGACCTGCTCCCCGTGCACCTCGTGGCCCTCGGTGCGCAATTTCGCGACGACGTCGCTCGCGGCGCCCGCATTGCCGCGATAGTAGAACGTCACGGCAGCATCTTCGCCGGCGAACAGTTCGACGATCGCGCGGCCGATGCCGCGGCTGCCGCCGGTGACGAGCGCCGACTTGCCTGCGAGTCCGGACGGTGTCATTGGCTCCCCCACGCTTGCGGCTTCGCCACCGCTCGCATGGACGACCGTTGGGGCGGCCCGCCGGGACTCATCATCCGGAGATGCAGAATCCGCCGTCGACGACGAGCGTATGGCCGTTGATCATCGCCGCTTCCGGCAGGCACAGCAGATAAACGGCATTGGCCACGTCTTCCGCTCGCAGCACGGGTCCGGCCGGCGCGCGCTGCGCGAAATTCCGAAGCAGCTCCTCGCGATTCGGAAAATACGCCAGCGCATCGGTGTCGACGACGCCGGCGCTCACCGTATTCACGCGAATCCCGCGCGGTCCCAGTTCCTGCGCGAGTGCCCGTACGAGCGCCTCGAGCGCCGCCTTCGACGCACCGATGAATCCGTAGCCGGGCATCGCCCGCGCAGCGCCGAGGCTCGACATCGCGATGATCCGGCCGCCGTTGCGCATCATCGGCACCGCGTGCTGCGCGAGCAGGTCGACGGCGAGCGCGTTGGTCTCGAGGCACCAGCGCCAATGCTTGAGACCCATGTCCATCACCGGCTTCAGGACGCCGGACGCCGCGTTGCTGACCACGATGTCGATGTGGTCGAAATGCGCGCGGAAGGCTCCAAACAGCTCGTCGACGCTGTCCGGCACGCCGACGCTGCTTTGGATCGCGTACGCCCGCCGCCCAAGCGCGCGCAACTCGACACACAGCGCCTCGGCCTCGGCGT
Organism: Pseudomonadota bacterium; assembly: GCA_030854685.1. Classification (GTDB taxonomy): domain Bacteria; phylum Pseudomonadota; class Gammaproteobacteria; order Burkholderiales; family Casimicrobiaceae; genus VBCG01. The sequence continues at coordinate 1,997 of JALYSS010000081.1, forward strand.
GGCTGTTGTAATAGTTGACGGCGACGTCGGCGCCTTCGGTCGCGAGCTTATGCGCAATCGCTCGGCCGATGCCGCGGGCCGCGCCGGTTACCAGCGCAACCTGGCCATCCAATGGGCCTGTGACTCGTTCGGGCATTCGGAAGCGTGCGTGTTCGCGAAAGAGGCAAGAACGGGCGAGGTCCCGCCTTGCGCGGCACGCCCCGCGTGCGCGGCGCGCGAAAAGGTCGCCATTCTACCCGGCTTCGCGAGTGTCTACTGCGCGGCGCTTTCCGCCGGCGCGCCCGATCGATGCGCGCGTACCCAGTGCTGCGCCTCCAGACACCAGTGCTTCTTGATGCTGTACCAGACGTCGGCTGCCCACAGCACGTGGCGCTGCGCCTCCCCTGACAGCGCGGACGGGTCTTCGCTCGTGCCGGGCACATAGGCGTCGATCCATGCGCGCACGTTCGGGTCTTCCGGCAGATCGCTCGTCGCCGGAACGGTAATATGATTGTAAGTCGACGGCAGCACGACGTTCCGGACGGCCGCCTTGCCGCTCGCGACGTAGCGGGTGTCGAGCGGGTTGCCGCGAAAGCTCAACGCGATGAGGTCGTCGTTGACGAAAAAGCCGGTGAATTCGTCAACCGTGTCGGGAATCTGGCGCAACGTTTCGAGATCGCCCCACTGGTTCGGCAGCACCAGCGCAAAGCCGCCGGCGCCCACTGCCGACGCATAGGAAACCGAGAGCCCGACCACCGGACGTTTCCTGCCCGTCAGCGGATCGGTGATCGTGGTTCGATCCTCGAACGACCACGTGAGCGGATTCCACACCTGCAGGCTGTCTCCGCTCTGCCCCGCGAGGTCCTTGAGGATCTTGACGGCGTACAGGCCACCCTGGCTGTGTCCGATCAGCATCGGCCGCAGCCCGTCTCGCTCGTACTGCCACGCGACCAGGCCGGCCAGTTGCGTTGTCGTCATATACGGGCTGTACGACCACGAGCCGTCGCGAGGATCGCGGATGCGCGATTCCGGGTAGCCCATCCCGACCAGGAATCGCCCGAACGATTCCATCAGCAGATGCACCGGATAGACGCCGCCGTGAATCAGGATGATCCGTGGCGTCGGGC
>JALYSS010000150.1 GCA_030854685.1 Pseudomonadota bacterium
TGCAGGACCTCTACCGCTTTTGCTGCAAGCGGTTGCGAGGCGCCGAGAAGGTCCTGGAGGTCGAATACGCGGGCGCTGGCGGTCAGGCCAAGAGCGAGGCCCAGAGTGGTGAGGTCGGATCGATCGCCTTCGGCGCGTAGCTTGTTCAGTGTGTCGATCGCATCGTTCAACGCCTTCGCGCTTTCGTCGAGCCGGCCCTGGTAGCGCAGCGCGTGTCCGTAGCGAACGAGCGCCAGGGCGCGGTTGCGCTCGGTACCGGCGGTGCGCAGCTCGGGAGGCAGCGCGCTGTAATAGTCGAGCGCGCGCTTGGACAGGTCCGCCACGATGTCGAGGCGGCCTACCGGCTCCAGCTCGCGCTGGAAATCATCGAGCAGGAAGACGATGAGCTTCTCGGCCTCGCCGCGCGCGCCTTCGGCCATCTGCCGCGTGCTCTGGGCCTTCAGCTCCGCTTCCTGCGCCCGCTTCATGTTCTGGTAGCCGAAGAGCGCTCCGGCGACGGCGCCGATGGCGAGGACGGCGCAGCCTGCGGCAACCTTCCGGGCTCGCAGCAGAGCCTTGTGCGTCGCGGCCTCGCGGGCGCGCTGCGCCTCGAGCTGCCGCTCGGCTTCGTCGCGCGCTTCGCGTTCGTGGCGTAGATCACGGCTCTCTCCAACCACTCCGCACAGCACGTCGTGCGTAAGCTCCACCCGCCGCCTGTCGAGCCGCTCCTCGATGCGCAGCAGGCGCCGGTTGACGAGCGTCGCGAGCGCGTCGGGCGCCGCACCCATCCCGGCGAAAGCCCTTTGCACGCGCTCCTCGGCGACGCTCTCGCGGAAGCCGGATTCGGTGAGAAGCTCGTCCTCGATGAAGTGACGGACGGCGGGCGGCTGGTCGGCGAGCGCGCGCTCGTAGAATTCGGCAAGAATCGATTCGTGCGATCCGGCGAGCAGGTCCGCCGATATCTCGTCGCGCCGCTGCGCGATGCGCGTGGTGTTCAGCTCCCGGCAGATGAGGCTCAGGAGCGATGGCTCGACCTCCGCATTGCGCAGTTCGGAGCCGCCGGCGACAAACCGGACGATCGCCTCGGCCACTTCCTCGGAAACGAGCTTGCCGCCAGGCTTTACGACAGCCGCGAGCGCCTGCTGCCCCGTCATCCGCGCGAGGCGCATCCGGTTCTGCGTGATCGACGGCATCGCGCCCTTCAGCGCCTCGAGGTGAGCCAGATAATCCTCGCGCAGCGCGATGAGGACGCGGTAGTCGCTGCGGGTGAAATCGAAGCGCTCGGCGGCGGAGTCGTCCTGCTCGATCCTTGTTTCCAGCTCCTTCGGCGGCCGGTTCTCGACCAGATCCGCGAGATCCTCGATGAACTGCGCGGCGCGTTGGCGGCCGAAGTCGTCGCTTTGCGCGAGCGTGAAGATCTCCTCGAACTGGTCGAAGATCAGCAGCGGGATGAGCGTCTTGCCGTGCTCATCGCGCAGGATGTCGTCGCGGTGGTGCAGGAATTCCCATAGCGATTCGCCCGCAACCGCGACACCGGTCTGCGTCCAGTGACCCGAGCCTTCGGTCGCGCGGAATATCGCCCGTTTGATCTGCTCCGAAGGTACGGGCGATTCCGGCGAATAATCGATCCGCACGTAGACCGGGCAATAGCCGAGCGGCCGCAGCCGCGGGACGATGCCGGCTTTCAGGATCGACGTCTTGCCAAGCCCAGACTGGCCGAACAGCAGCGTGAGCAGCTTGCGCTGCACGCGACGCGCGAGTTCCGCGACCTCTTCTTCGCGACCGTAGAAGAAGGACTGCGTTTCCTCGGTAAACGACGCGAGCCCCAGCCACGGATTCTCCGCGTCGACCGACGCGTGCGCGAGCGGACTGTCGAGCGGCGGCACCGCGGCGTCGTTCATCAGGAAGTGGGCCCGAAGCTGGAAGGCGCGGCGTCAGCGACCGGCCGGTTGCGATTGATCGTCAATGGCGGGCGGAAAGGAAATCGTGCAGGTGTCGCGCGAATTCGCCACTCACCTCGCCTCCGGCCATGCGCGTGATGTGCAGCGCCTTGAATTTCTCGGGTACGTGCGCGCCGGCCGCATTCGTGTCGTCAATGCAGATCGGCAGAATGAACAGCGCGCCTTCCGCGATGTTGCGCGAACGGTCGATCGCATAGCTCCATTCGCGGCGGAAATAACCTTCGAGCCGGCGCTCGGTCGTAGCCGAGACGACCGGAATGAAATACGAGCAGCGAGCAATGTTGCGCTGGATCTTGCGGTCGTAGTCGTCGCCGCCTTCGAGGCGGTCGAGATCGAACCATGTCTTGATGCCGGCGGCGTCGAGTCCCGCCTTGAGTCGCTGCACCGCCTGCAGGTCCTCGCGCGCGTAACTGATGAAGACCGCGTTGTCCGGCATGTCGCGCTCGGGCGGCAGAAAGCGTTGCGGCAGGCCGAGCTCGATCACCTCGCCGGGCTTCTGGCGCGTCATCCAGCGCCGATGAAGCTCGTCGACGAATTTGCCGGCGCCGCTGTAGACGCGCGTGCGCACGCTCACCTGCTGCAGGAAATTCATCAGCCGCGCGTCGCCGACCGAATGATTGTCGGCGAGCACTTCCCCCACGTCACGCGGATCCGACAGGCGATGGCGCTTGGCCATGCGCAGGAACAGGCGCGCGAGCCAGTTGGTGAAGCTGCTGCCGATGAACAGCAGGTGGTTGTGCTCGAGCTCGTGGAACAGCTTTTCGGGCGTAAGGTGCTCGCTTTGCAGTGCGCAGATGAATTCCAGCGTGTCCTCGTCCGAAATGACGTACGTCGGCGATGCGGAAAGGCGTCCCAGCAAATGGTAGATGACCGGACGCGCAAGCTTCTCTCGCTCGGTCGGCAGGTCGGCGACGCGGTTGGGCGCGTACGCGATGACCTCGGTCGATTGCGCGCCACCGAAGCGTTCGAGATTGATCGCCTGCTCGAGCAGCGGATCGAACGTCGTCGTGACGAAAAGATCGAAGTCGGTGATCTGCGCGAGCTGCCGTAACGCAAGCGGCGGTGCGAAGTTCGCATCACGAAAAATGCTGCGCAGGCGCGTGTAGGCCTCTTCGCGGCGACCACGCGACGACAGGAACCAGCAGACGACGTCGTTCAGCGTGTAAGGTCGCGGCAGTTGCGACGTGTCGACGCCGAGCTTGACGGCCAGCTTCTCCGCGACCCACTCGTACAGCGGCCGCGGGCCGGCATCGGTATCGACCTGCAGGAGCTCGGGCCCGATGATCGGGACGACCCGCCGCTCCTCGATGAAGTTGAGGAGGTCGTCCCACGCGTCGTCATCGAGCGTGGCGAGCGGGGGATGCATGGGCAACGGACTACTCATGCGCAGGATCCGTCAGCAGGACGCGTATCGCGGGCACGCGCGTCGACTCCGCCGACGGGCGAGCCGAACCGCGGCGATCAAGTGTCCACGATTACCGAATCCCGGTCAAACCACGAGCGAGCGAGCGGTCGGCAAGGCGCCGCGAGGACGCCCTGTGCCGGTACCGCCCGTTCCGTCAGCGGGGCGACGAAACCGTGCGCAGGTACGGCTTGTGGGTCTTGAATCCCTGCGGATACTTCTTCCGCGCGTCCTCGTCCGACACCGACGTCGGAATGATGACGTCCTCGCCCGGCTTCCAGTTCGCGGGCGTCGCGACCGAGTGCTTGGCGCTCATCTGCAGCGCGTCGAGCAGGCGCAGCACCTCGTCGAAGTTGCGGCCGGCGGCCATCGGATAGACGAGCATTGCCTTGATCTTCTTGTCGGGACCGATGATGAACACGTTGCGCACGGTCGCGTTGTCGTTCGCCGTGCGCGTGCCGCCGCTCGCGTTCGGGTGGATCATGTCGTAGGCCTTGGCGATCTGGAGATCCTCGCCGCCGATCAGCGGATAGTTGACCGGCGTTCCCTGGGTTTCAGCAATGTCCTTGACCCACCGCGAGTGATCGCTCACCGGGTCGACGCTGATCCCGATGATCTTCGTGTTGCGCTTGTCGAACTCCGGCTTGAGCTTAGCCATGGAGCCGAGCTCTGTCGTGCAGACCGGTGTGAAATCCTTCGGATGGGAGAACAGGACCGCCCAATGGTCTCCGATCCAGTCGTGGAACCTGATCTTCCCTTCGGTTGTTTCGGCCGTGAAATCAGGTGCTTCGTCACCAATGCGTACTGCCATGTCGACCTCCATCGAGTTGCGTTGCAGGGTCCGGCGCCGCAAATACGCCGCGGCTGGCTCAAACCCCGTTGGGACTCCCGGTTGAACGTCGCGGGATGCGACAGAGTATAGCGCCGTCCGTATCGTCGATGCGGATGGCTGCTTGCTGCGTGAAACGACGCGTGCGTCAGCGATCGAGCCGCGCGTATTGCTCGCGCAGCTTGTCGAGCGTTGCGCTGAAGACCGCCAGCCGCGTGCGCTCCTGCTCGACGACGGCGCCCGGCGCCCGCGCGATAAAGCCCTCGTTCGCGAGCTTCGCCTTCGCCTTCGCGACCTCGCCTTCGTGCCGCGCGATGTCCTTGGCGATCCGCTCGCGTTCGGCGGCGACGTCGATCTCGATGTGCAGCATCAGCCGGTAGTCGCCGACAATCTGCACTGGGGAATCTCCCGCCGGCAGCGCGTCGACGATCCGCACGTCCGATAATTTGACGAGCGGTGCGAGATAGGGCGCGAGTTCGGTCAGCGTCGCCCGGTCTCCGGTGGCGATCAGCGGGACCTTCTGCGCCGGCGAAAGACCCATCTCGCCGCGCAGCGTGCGGCACGCGTTCACGGTGTTCTTCAACAGCGCCATCTGCGTGTCGGCACGCGCATCGACGCGGTCGAAATCGGCTTTCGGAAACGGTTGCAATGAGATCGTCTCACCGGCCTTGCCCGCGAGCGGCGCGATGATCTGCCATAGCTCCTCGGTGATGAACGGCATGAACGGGTGCGCTAGCCGCAGCGTCGCCTCGAGTTCGCGCACGAGCACCGATCGCGTTCCGCGCGCCTCCTGCGCGTCGCCGGCCGCATCCGCACGGGCGAGCTGCACCTTCGCGAGCTCGACGTACCAGTCGCAATACTCGTCCCACACGAACTCGTAGAGTGCCTTCGCAGCAAGGTCGAAGCGATACGCGTCGAGGTTCTGCGTAATGTCGTGCTTCGCCTGCTGGAGGCGACCGAGGAGCCATCGGTCGACGAACGTGTAGGTGCGGGAGGACGTCTCGTCGAGGCCGACGTCCTTGCCGTCGACGTTCATCAGCACGAAGCGCGTCGCGTTCCAGAGCTTGTTGCAGAAGTTGCGATACCCCTCGCAGCGATTCAAGTCGAAGTTCAGTGTGCGGTTGAACGTCGCGAGCGACGCGAACGTGAAGCGCAGCGCGTCGGCGCCGAACGACGGAATGCCCTTCGGGAATTGCCTGCGCGTGCGCTTCGCGATCGTCTCCGCCTGCCGCGGATCCATCATGTTGGCAACGCTCTTGGCGACGAGCGTGTCGGCATCGATACCGTCGATGAGATCGAGCGGGTCGAGGACGTTGCCCTTCGACTTCGACATCTTCTGCCCTTCCGCGTCGCGGACGATCGCGTTGATGTAGACGTCGCGAAACGGCACCTTGCCCGTGAACAGGGTCGTCGTCATGATCATCCGCGCGACCCAGAAAAAGATGATGTCGAAGCCGGTCACGAGCACCGACGATGGCAGGAACGTGCGGAGCTCGCGCGTATCGGCCGGCCAGCCGAGCGTCGAGTGACACCACAACGCCGAGCTGAACCAGGTGTCGAGCACGTCCTCCTCGCGCACGAACGAAGCCGGCTCGCGGCCGAGTTTGCGCGTCGCCTGCCCGCGTGCGTCGGCTTCGGTACGCGCGACGTAGACATTCCCCGACTCGTCGTACCACGCAGGTATCTGATGGCCCCACCAGAGCTGGCGCGAAATGCACCAGTCCTGGATGTTGTTGATCCAATGCAGGTACGTCGAGATCCATTCGCCGGGAACGAAGCGGACGCGCCCCGCCTCCCCGGTTTTCGGATCGACGATTCCCGCCTCGCTGACCGCATCGAGGCACAGCTGCTGGATCGTCTTGCCGGGCCACAACGGATGCGAGGCCGGTGCCGGCGTGCGCATCGCGACATACCACTGATCAGTCAGCATGGGCTCGACGATTTCGCCGGTGCGCCCGCAGCGCGGCACGATCATCCGGTGCGGCTTTTCGGATACGACGAGACCGGCCGCCTGCAGATCCGCGAGTACCGCCTTGCGCGCGGCGTACCGATCGAGCCCGCGATATTTCGCCGGCGCGTTGTCGTTGACCGTTGCGTCGAGGTTGAAGATGGGCAGCGCGGATAATTGATGGCGCTGCCCGACCAGCCAGTCGTTGAAATCGTGCGCCGGCGTGATCTTGACGACGCCGGTTCCAAAATCGCGGTCGACGTAATCGTCGGCGATCACCGGGATCTCGCGCTCGGCGAGCGGCAGCCGCACCTTTTTCCCGACGAAGGATCGATAGCGCTCGTCGCTCGGGTTCACCGCGACCGCGGTGTCGCCGAGCATCGTCTCCGGACGCGTCGTCGCAACGACGAGCGAACCCGATCCGTCGGCGAGCGGATAACGCAGTTCCCAGATCTTCCCCAGTTCTTCCTCGTTGTCGACCTCGAGGTCCGACACGGCCGTCATCAGCTTCGGATCCCAGTTGACGAGCCGCTTGCCGCGATAGATGAGCCCGTCGTCGTACAGGCACACGAAGGTTTCGCGTACCGCTGCCGACAGACCCTCGTCCATCGTGAAACGCTCGCGCGACCAATCCGCCGCAGCACCGAGGCGGCGCATCTGGTTCGTGATCGTCGAGCCCGACTCGTTCTTCCACGCCCACACGCGGTCGACGAATGCGTCGCGGCCGAGATCGCGGCGCGTCAGCCCCGCCGCCTTCAGTTGCTGCTCGACGACGATCTGCGTCGCAATGCCCGCGTGATCCGTTCCGACCTGCCACAGCGTGTTGAACCCGCGCATCCGGTGATAACGAATCAGCACGTCCATCAGCGTGTGCTGGAACGCGTGACCCATGTGCAACGTGCCGGTGATGTTCGGCGGCGGCAACTGGATGCAGTACGGCTTGCTGCCTTGCGCGTAGCTTGGCTTGAAGTCGCCGCGCGCCTCCCAGAGCGGATACCACTTCGCTTCGATCGCGTGCGGCTCGAAGCTTTTCGCGAGTTCCATGTTTGGCTGCTGC
>JALYSS010000205.1 GCA_030854685.1 Pseudomonadota bacterium
TTGAGGAGCTCGATGCGCCGCTCGAGTTCGAACACGTCGCGGGACCTGGCCAGATAGGCCTCGCGGTCCTTCTGCTCCTGGCGCCGGAACCATGCGTCGAGGCGATCGAGCCAGCTCATACGACCCCCCGCGCTTGCGGCCGCATTGGCCAATACGGCTGCTGCGCTGCCCCCTTGGGGGGCGAGATTCGCGTCTTGGGGCGGCCCGACGACGCTTGTATGATCCCCCCACGCTTGCGGCTGCGCCGCTGCGCTGCCCCCTTGGGGGGCGGGATTCGCGTCTTGGGGCGGCCCGACGACGCTCATGCGCGGCGCTTCGGTGGGCTTCGCGACGGGCTTCATGACGGTAGCGTGCGAATTGACTCGGGTGGCGTCAGGCGCGCGTTTGGCGTTGCCCAGCGCTTCGGCGAGCAACATGCAAACGTGTCCGACGATGCTGTCGTTGAAGTACAGTTGTGCCGCACTCGGCGATGAAATTCGATGGGTTCGCATACGTTTCTCCTGCTCTCGTGGGGCTCTTTCCAGTCGTTGTGCGCGCATGCTGCATCGCACCATAACAAGATAGGAGCCGTTGTCGCCCTGATCAAATCGTCTTTTTGGATCATCGTCATAACCGTTGTCGATGTTTGGTAAGCCCTTGTTTGAACTGCAGCATCCGTCGTTTGTTTGATTGACCGGTACGCATGGAGCTCTATCAATTGAGAAGTTTTGCGGCCGTCGCCGAGCTCGGCCATCTGACCCGCGCCGCGAGCGGCTGCACGTCCGCCAGCCGGCGCTTTCGGCACAGATCAAGGCGCTCGAGGACGAGCTGTCGGTGGTGCTTTTCGAGCGTGGCGCCGGCGGAATGACCCTCACGGCCGCGGGCAGGCAATTGCTTCCGGAAGCGGAGCGGGTGATCGGCGCGGCGCAAAGCCTTCGCGGTCATGCCTTGGCGTTGCAAGGCCAGGTCGGCGGGCGGCTACGGATGGGAACGGTCGCCGATCCCGAACTGACGCGAATCGCCGACGTGCTCCGGCTGGCCGTCGACCGCTTTCCGCTGCTCGAAATCGACGTTCACCACGAAATCTCGGGCGCCCCATTCGAGAACGTGTTCGAGTGAGAGCTCGATGCGGCGTTCTATTACGGCAATCGCGCGCATGCGGCGGTCGCGTCGCTGCCGTTGCGCGATCTGACCTTCTGCATTGCCACGCCGGCAGCGTGGGCGCAGCGGCTCGCCGGCGCGTCCTGGGAAATGCTTGCATCCGAGCCGTGGATCATGACGCCGCCGATCAGCACGCACCATGCGCTCGCCATGGACCTGTTCGCTGCACACGGGATTGCACCGTCGCGCAGCGTCGAGGCGGACCACGAGGCGGTGATCAGCTCGCTCGTCGCAGCTGGGCTCGGCGTGGCGCTGATGCGCGAGGATCTCGCCGAGGCCGCCGGCGATGCCATCGCGATCTGGGGCGACACGCGGATCGTCACGCATCTTGGTTTCGTGTACCGGCGCGAACGTGAACGCGAACCACCGGTCCATGCGTTGCGCGACGTCGTTGCCAATGTCTGGAACGTCACCGAATCCGCTTCGGCGTGAGCCGGTGGCGCCGCACGACGGCAACAACGGTGAGCCGATGGCGTAAGGAACCGGTCGCCGATCGCGACTCGGGTCGATCTGGCGCGTTGCACGGAACGATCAGCGGTGCGCCGTCGTCCAATGAAAGACCAGAATCCACCGGGAGCTTGTCCAATGAACCGCCGCCTGCTGCTGCAAGCCGTTGCTGCCGCGCTCCTCATGCGCGCCAGCATCGCACCCGCCCAATTCGTGACCAAGGGCGCTCCGAAGGGTCGCAGCGTCGACGATCTCCAGCGCAACTGGAAGTCGCTGCTCTCCAAGGATGCGAAAGTGGCGTCCGACCTGACACCAATCGTCAAATCGGATCCGGAATGGCGGCAGGTGCTCGACTCGGCCGGCTATTCCGTACTGCGGCACGAAGGCACCGAGCGCCCGTTCAGCAGTCCGTTGGACGACGAGCACCGGCCGGGAGTGTTCATCTGCGCCGGCTGCGCACTGCCGCTCTTCACTTCCGCGATGAAGTTCGACAGCGGCACGGGCTGGCCCAGCTACTTCACGACGATTCCCGGCGTGTTCGCGACGAAGACCGACCACCAGCTCCTTCTTCCGCGCACCGAATATCACTGCGCGAAATGCGGCGGACATCACGGCCACATTTTCGACGACGGCCCGCAACCCACCGGCCTGCGTTACTGCAACAACGGCGTCGCCCTGCGCTTCATCCCGACTCAAGCGTAAGGTTTGGTCGAACTGCGCGGTGTCGCCAAATCGTTCCGGGGACCGGCGCCGCGCCGCATCTTCACCGACCTTTCGCTGGCCGTCGCGCGCGGTGAATACGTCGCGATTGTCGGCGCCTCCGGTGTCGGCAAGTCGACGCTGCTGAATGTCATCGGCGGCCTCGAGCCGGTCGACGCCGGCCGGGTGATCGTCGATGGCGTCGATTATGCCGCGCTCGACGACGAGGCGCGGACCGCGTTTCGTCGCGAACGCATGGGCTTCGTATTCCAGGCGTTCCACGTGTTGCCCTACCTCTCCGTCGCGCAGAACGTCGCGCTGCCGCTCGCGTTGCAGGGACGTGGCGGCGATGCGGACGACGCACGCGTCGCCGAGATGCTTCGCGCGGTCGGACTCGACGGTCGCGAGGCGAGCGCCCCCCGCGAGCTTTCCGGCGGCGAGTTGCAACGCGTCGCAATCGCCCGCGCACTCGTCCATCGACCCATGCTGGTGCTGGCCGATGAGCCGACCGGGAATCTCGATCCCGAAACCGCACGGCAGGTGATCGCGTTGCTGAGCGACGCGGTCAGGAAGAGCGGCGCTGCAGCCGTCCTCGCGACGCATTCGCGCGCCGCGGCGGCATCCGCCGATCGTGTTTACCGGCTCACCACGGACGGCTTGCAGGCCTCATCCGCCGCCGACATCGAATGACGACGGGCGCTCGGCTCGCCGTTGCGCGCGCGGTCACCGGCGGCACGCGTTCGGCACTTCGCGGGCGAACCATCCTCGCCGTCATGGCGATCGCGTCCGGCGTAGCGCTCGGGTATGCGATCGAATTGATCAATCACGCCGCCGTCGGCGAGTTGACGGCGGGCCTCGCGTTGCTGTCCGGCGATGCCGATCTCGAGGTGCGCGGCCCGCGAGCCGGCTTTGATGAGATGCTGTATCCGACGCTTGCCCGCGATCGCGACGTCGCCGTTGCAAGTCCTGCCGTCGAAGTCGACGTCAAGCTGCGCGATCGCGCCGAGCCGCTTGCGGTTCTCGGCATCGACGTGTTTCGCGCCGTGGAGATCAATCCCGCGCTCGTCGCCGTCAGCGGTGAGCGGCTCGACACGTTGCGCGGCGACACGCTGTTTCCGAGCACGGCGGCAGCGCGATGGCTGGGTGTCGGCGTCGGCGACATCGTCGTCGTCCAGGCGGGATTGCAGGATCTTGCGTTGCGCGTCGCGGGCCATGCCGGCTTCGGTGGCGGATCGCGTTACGCGGTGATGGACATCGCCGCGGTGCAGGACCGCTTCGACCGCGCGGGACGCGTAACGCGAATCGACCTGCGCCTTCGCCCAGGCGTTGACGTCGCCGCCGCGCAACGCCGGCTGCAGACGCTGTTGCCGCCAGGTGTGCAAGTCGCGCCACCCGCATCGAGCGCCAACGCGACGACGCGATTCTCGCGCGCGTATCGCGTGAACCTCGACGTGCTCGCGCTGGTAGCGCTCTTCACCGGTGCGATGCTCGTGTATGCAACGCAGACGCTCGCGGTCGTGCGCAAGCGTCCGCAGTTCGCGCTGCTGCGCACGCTTGGGCTCTCGCGCCGGCGGCTCGTCCTGTGGGTGGTCGGGGAAGCGGCGTTGCTCGGTGCCATCGGTGCCGTCATCGGACTTGCGGCCGGGTACGCGATCGCATGGCTCGCCTTGCGGAATTTCGGGCCCGATCTCGGCGCCGGCTTCTTTCGCGGGCGCGCGATCGTCCCTTCCATCGCACCGCTGTCACTGCTGTTGTTCGCGGCGCTCGGCATCATTGCAGCCGTCTTCGGCAGCGCACTGCCGGCACGCGAAGCCGCACGCGCCGCACCCGCCGCGGCATTGAAAGCCGCCGATGCGGACATCGTCGCACCTGCGCACACGACAGGTATCGCATGGAGCTTGATCGCAGCCGGCGTCGCTGCCGCGTTCCTGCCGGCTGTTGCCGATCTGCCGGTGTTCGGATATCTCGCAATCGCGCTGATCCTGATCGGCGGCATTCTCGCGATTCCCGCCGTTGCGCAAACCGCGCTCCGCGCGTTGCGCCCACCGCATCGAGTGCCCGCCTCCCTCGCGCTCGCGCATCTGCGCGCCACACCGGGGCGATTCGCCGCCACGCTCGCCGCGGTCGTCGCAAGCGTCGCGCTGATGATGTCGATGGCCATCATGGTCGCATCGTTTCGCCAGTCACTCGACGATTGGCTCTCGGTGATGCTGCCTGCGGATCTCTACCTCCGGACCGGGACCGACAGCGCCTATTTCTCGGTGGACGACGAAAGGGCGATCGCGCAGGTGCGCGGCGTTGCGCGCGCTGAATTCATGCGCGTGACGTCGGTGAGCCTCGACGCGGCTCGACCGCGCGTCGTGCTGCTTGCGCGCGATGTCGACCCGAAGGATGTCTCGACCCGGCTCGCGCTCGTCGGTACCGCGGTAACGCCGGCACCCGGCGCGCCGCCGCCGGCGTGGATCAGTGAAGCGGTCGCTGACCTGGAATCGCTCGCACCGGGTCGAACGCTGACGTTGCCGCTCGCAGGTCGCAATGCGACGTTCACCGTTGCCGGCGTTTGGCGGGATTACGCGCGCCAGCAGGGTGCCGTCGTCATCGAGCGCGCGCGGTATCGCGCGTTGACCGGCGACGCTACCGTCAACGAAGCCGCTCTTTGGCTCGCACCGGATGCGAGTGTCGCGAAGGTTCGCGATGCCATTGCCGCGTATGCCGGCGGTACGACCCGCATTCAAGCGGCGACGCCGCGCGACTTGCGACAACTGTCGTTGGCCACGTTTGATCGCACGTTCGCCGTCACGTATGCGCTCGAAGCTGCCGCCGTCGTGATCGGTCTCGTGGGGCTTTCGGCAGCGCTCGTCGCGCAGACGCTCGCGCGAAGTCGTGAATTCGGCATGTTGCGCCACCTCGGCATGACGCGTCGCCAGATCGGCGCCATGCTCGCCATCGAGGGCGCGACCCTCGCCGCCATCGGAGTCGTGTCCGGGCTGGTGCTCGGCTTCGCGATCAGCCTCATCCTGATCCGCGTCGTCAACCGGCAGTCGTTTCACTGGGGCATGGACGTGCACGTACCGTGGGTTTCGCTCGGGTTGCTCTCGTGCGTGCTGCTCGCGCTGGCGACGCTGACCGCGCGCCTCTCCGCACGCGGCGCAACGAGCATCGATGCGGTGCGCGCGGTTCGCGAGGACTGGTAGGTGGAAAGCGCGACGCCTGCCGATGCTCCGGTCAATCGCCCGCGCCGGCGAATCCTGGCGCTGGCGCTCGCACTGGCGGGCTCACCGGCTCGCGCAAACGTCAGCTATCCGGATGTGCGTCCGGGACCTCCGCTCGCGTTTCCGCTCGACGAAGGCGCGCATCCGGCGTTTCGAAACGAGTGGTGGTACGTCACTGGGTGGCTACGCGACGTCCAGGCCCGCGACTTCGGCTTCCAGGTGACGTTCTTCCGCAATCGGCCGGGCGTCGCGGAATCGAGCACCAGTCGTTTCGCACCGAAACAGCTGCTGTTCGCGCACGCCGCGCTCGCCAATCCGGAATGGTCGCGGTTGCATTTCGACCAGCGCGCGGCGCGCGAGGGGTTCGGACTCGCCGCAGCATCCACCGTCCGCACCGACGTGCACATCGGCGACTGGTCGCTGACGCAGGACGGCAGCCAGTATGCCGCGCACATTCGAGCGCGCTCATTTGCGATCGACCTCGTGCTCGACGCGGGCACGCCGGTGCTGTTGCAGGGTGATCGGGGCGTGAGCCGAAAGGGGCCGGATCCGATCGACGCAAGCTATTACTACAGCCGACCGCAGCTCGCCGTCAGCGGCAAGCTGGCATTCGACGGACGAACGCGCGATGTCTCGGGCGTCGCGTGGCTCGATCACGAATGGTCGAGCCGCTATCTCCCCGAAGGCGCGGTCGGCTGGGACTGGACGGGCATTAACTTCGACGACGGTGGCGCGTTGATGGCGTTTCGCATCCGCGACGCGCGAGGGGGCGCACTGTGGGCCGGTGGCGCCTGGCGCGACCGGCAGCGCGTGTCGCGTGTGCTCACGCCCGCCGACGTCGATTTCGCTCCGCAACGTCGTTGGCGCTCGCCGCGCACCGGGATCGAGTATCCCGTCTCGTTCCAACTTCGCGCAGGCGAAGTGGAAGTGACGCTCGAGCCGTTGTTCCCCGATCAGGAACTCGACGCGCGCGCGGGTGTTGGCACCGTGTACTGGGAGGGGGCGATGCGGGCGATGAGGAGCGGACGCGCCGCGGGCCGCGGCTATCTCGAGCTCACCGGCTACGGCGAGCCGCTGCGCATCTGATTCGGTGTCGGAGGTACCATTCGCGCCCAGTGTTCGCCGATGGGAATCTACAGCGGCGAATTGCACCTCCGACACCGAATTCCGCGGCGGTGGCTCACCGGCGCGCCGCCGAGAACACGCCCGGAATATCACGCGCGAGCTGCAGTGCGCGCTTGAGTTGCACGATGCTTTCCACTTCGAGCGTGAACGCCATCCGCGCCTGATGCTTCAGCGTCTGCGTGTTGACGGCGGTCACGTTGATCTTCTCGCGCGACAGCAGTTCGGAAATGTCGCGCAGCAATCCCTGCCGATCGCTCGCCTCGACGACGATATCCACCGGGAACAACTGCTCGCGGGGCGCACCCCAATCGGCCTCGATCAGCCGCTCCGGCTCCCGACCGCGAATGCGACCGACATTGGGACACGCTGCGCGATGGATCGTTACGCCCTTGCCGCGCGTGACGAAGCCCACGATCGGATCGGGCGGCGCGGGCTTGCAGCAGCGCGCAAGGCCGGTCAGCAGGCGATCGACGCCGACGATGAGGATGCCGTGCCCGCTGTCGCTCGCGCGGCTGCGCCGGGTGACGACCTCCGGCCCGGCCGGCGCTGCCGCGAGGGCGGCCGGTTGCGCCACCGCCGCAATCGCGGCCTGCACCTGCCGGCTGTTGATCTCGTCGCGCGCGAATGACGCGAAGAATTCCTCGGTTCTCGCAAAGCCGGCCTTTGCCGCCACCGCGTCGAGCTTGACCGCCGTCTGCCCGAGACGCGCGAGTTCGCGCTCGACCATCGCGCGGCCCTGCGTGACCGTTTCGTCATGCTGCTGCGCCTTGAACCACTGCCGCACCTTGGCGCGCGCGCGGTGGCTTTGCACGTAACCCCGATCGGGATTCAGCCAATCGCGCGATGGGCCCACCGAGGGTCCGCCGCGCTTCGCCGAGACGATCTCGACCTGCTGCCCGTTCTTCAACACGTAATCGAGCGGCACCATCTGGCCGTCGACGCGCGCTCCGCGGCAGCGATGTCCGAGGCTCGTGTGCACCGCGTACGCGAAGTCGATCGGCGTCGCACCCCGCGGCAGGTCGACGACCTTGCCTTCCGGCGTCAGCACGTAAATCGAATCGGTGAAGAGGCTGCTCTTGAACGCCGACAGCCACTCCCCGGTGTCCGCGACCGCGTCCTTCCATTCGAGAATCTGGCGCAGCCACGCGATCTTGTCGTCGAAGCCCGCGTCGCGCTGGCCGGCGCGCAGGTCGCCTTCCTTGTAGCGCCAATGCGCAGCCACGCCGTATTCGGAGTGACGGTGCATTTCGCGCGTGCGTATCTGAACCTCGAGCGGCTTGCCTTCCGGGCCGAGCACGGCCGTGTGCAACGACCGGTAATGGTTGGCCTTGGGCTTCGCGATATAGTCGTCGAATTCGCCGGGCAGCGGCGTCCACAGGTGGTGCACGACGCCAAGCGCCGTATAGCAGTCCCGGACAGAATCGACGAGGATGCGCAGCGCGCGGATGTCGTACAGCGCATCGATCCCGATCTGCTTGCGCCGCATCTTGCTGAAGATGCTGTAAATGTGCTTCGGCCGGCCGCTGACCTCGGCGGCAAGGCCCGCGGCTTCGAGCTCGCGGGAAAGCGTCGTCGCCACTGCGCGGACATAGTGCTCGCGATCGTGCCGCCGCTCATCGAGCAGCCGCGCGATGCGACGATATTCGTCGGGCTCGAGGGCACGAAGCGACAGATCCTCGAGTTCCCACTTGAGTTGCCACAGGCCCAGGCGATTGGCGAGCGGCGCGTAGACATCCATGACTTCGCGTGCCGATGGTCGACGGTCGGTGTCTCCCGCCGAAATCAGGTAGCGCAAGGCCTGCGTCCGTTCGGCGAGCTTGATCAGCACGACGCGGACGTCCTCGACCATCGCGAGCAGCATCTTGCGCAGGTTTTCCGCCTGCACCGCGCGTTGTTGCGCGTCCGCACCGACTGCGAGCGCCTGCACGGAATTCATCCGCGCGACACCCTCGACCAGCGCGGCAACATCCTCGCCAAATGCGCCAACGACCGCATCGTGCTCGTAATTCGCCGACGCGGGCAATCCGACGAGAAGCGACGCCGTCAGCGAGTCGGAGTCGAGGTGTTGTGCGGCAATGATGCTTGCGGTGCCGAACGCACGCGCAATCAGCGGCTCGCCATCGACGCCGCGCGCGTCGCCGATGCGCTGCCGCGCCATGTCGTACGCGGCCGCAAAACGCTCGCGGTCGGCGTCGGTGTAGACCGGCGACAGCGAATCGAGCCACGCGCTGACTGCCCGCGGCGCGGAGTGCGTGATGGCGACCATGCGCGATTATGGGGACGTCGTGTCCGCGACGTGCGCGCGCACGATGCTTTCGAAGTCGTCATCCGCGCGCATGCCGAGGGCGCGGCCGGCATCCGCGGTGAAGCGCGCGGGCCACGTCGACACGATGCGATCGATGACGGGATCGTATTCCCAGCGAACGAGATCGGCGACGCCATCGCCGGCGACCGATCGCAGCGCGTTCACCATGTCGCCGACGGCGACACAGATGCCCGGCACATTGATCGCGCGCGCTGGCGCGAGCTGATCCGCGCGCGCTTCGTGGCCGATGATCAGATTGCCGATCACGGCGCGCGGCGATTGCAGCCACATGCGCGTCGCCGGCGCAACGGGACAGCTCGCCGCGATCCCCGACAGCGGCTCGCGGATGATCCCGCTCGCGAACGACGACGCCGCCCGGTTGGGCTTGCCGGGCCGCACGACGATCGTCGGCAGGCGCAGCGACCGGCCGTCGATGAATGCCTTGCGGCTCATGTCGCCCACCAGGAATTCGCCGATCGCCTTCTGCGTGCCGTACGACGATTGCGGCGTGAGCGGCGCATCGTCCGGTACCGGATCAGGCAGCGCGCCGCCGAACACGGCCAGCGAGCTCGCGAACACGAATTTCGGCGGGACCGCGCATGCCCGGCAACGCTCGAGCAGATTGCGCGTGGCGTCGACGTTGACGCGCATGCCGATGTCGAAGTCCGCTTCGGCCTGCCCGCTCACGACCGCCGCGAGGTGAAAGATGCTGTCGGTCTCCGGCGAAATGGCCGCAGCGACGACCCCGCGATCGTCGAGACTTCCCTGGATGGCCCGAACGCGAGGGTCCTCGCGTCGCGCGGGCGCGACGACGTCGACGAGCACGAGTTCGCGAACCGGTCGCGCGTTGCCGCGCGAGTCGCGGAGCTCGCCCCGCTCGAGTATCGCGCGCGCAAGCCGGCTACCGAGAAAGCCGGCGCCGCCGGTGATGACGACGCGCATTACAATCCTTGTCCGGCGGCCGTGGCTATCGCATGCGCGAGCGTCTCGGCGTGCTCGTCGGCGAGCGTGCGCTCGCGCGCCTCGACCATCACGCGCAGCACGGGCTCCGTTCCGGATGGACGCAACAGCACGCGTCCGGCGGCGCCGAGCGACGAAACCGCCGACCGTTCCGCCTTCATGACGGCCGCGTTCCGGCGCCAGTCCCACCCGCGCTGCACGGGCACGTTGATGAGCCGCTGCGGGAACAGCGTGACCGGCGCCGACGCTTCCGCGAGCGTCGTCTTCTGCTCGATCAGCGCGCGCAATACCGCGAGCGCCGCGATGATCGCATCGCCGGTCGTGTGCTTGTCGAGGCAGATCACGTGACCGGAATTTTCGCCGCCGAGTTGCCAGCCCCTGGCGACGAGCTGCTCCAGCACGTAGCGGTCGCCCACCTTCGCGCGGACGAGCGCGATTCCCGCGTGCGACAGCGCCTGCTCGAAGCCGAGATTGCTCATCAGCGTGCCGACGACGCCTCCGACAAGCACGCCGCGCCGCTGGTAGTCGCGAGTGATCACGTAGAGGAGCTGGTCGCCATCGTAAAGGCGTCCTTCGCGATCGGCCATGACCAGGCGATCGCCGTCGCCATCGAGCGCGACGCCGAAATCGGCTCCGTGAGCGAGAACCTGCTCGGCGAGATGCGCCGGATGCGTGGCGCCGACATCCTGGTTGATGTTCGTGCCATTGGGCGTGTCGCCGACGGCGACGACGTCCGCTCCGAGCTCGTGAAAGACCGGTGGCGCGACGTGGTACCCGGCGCCATGCGCGCAGTCGACGACGATCTTGCGGCCGCGCAGGTCGCGCTCGTTCGGGAACGTGCTCTTGCAGAACTCGATGTAGCGACCCGGCGCATCGGCGACCCGGAACGCCTTGCCGAGCTCCGCCGAGGGCGAGCAGACAAGCGGGCGTTCCATTTCGCGCTCGATCGCAAGCTCCACGTCGTCGGGCAGCTTCGAGCCGCCCGCCGAGAAGAACTTGATGCCGTTGTCGTCGAACGGATTGTGCGACGCGCTGATGACGATGCCCGCCGAGAGCCGTAGTGCGCGCGTCAGGTAGGCGATCGCCGGGGTGGGCAGCGGGCCGCAGAGGTAGACGTCGACGCCGGCGGCCGACAGCCCCGCTTCGAGCGCCGCTTCGAGCAGGTACCCTGAAATGCGCGTGTCCTTGCCGATCAGCACGGCCGGCCGTTCGCCGCGCGCGCCGTCGCCTTTGGCAAGCGTGCGCCCCGCCGCCCAGCCGAGCTTCAGGATCAGATCGGGCGTGATCGGCGCTTCGCCGACGCGTCCACGCATCCCATCGGTACCGAAATAGCGGCGTTGCCGCGAAGTCTTGTCGCTCATTTTTCCGTCCACCGTTGCGTGCTTCCGCCGGGCCAGGCCTCGACTGCGCTCCACACTGCGAGCGCGTCGACCGTTTCGCGAACGTCATGCACGCGAAGTATCCGCGCGCCGCGCGTGACGGCCGCGAGCGCCGCGGCGATGCTGCCCGCGAGCCGGTCATCGACGTCGCGACCGGTGATCACGCCGAGCGTCCCTTTGCGCGACAGCCCGGCAAGAACCGGGTAGCCCAATCCGGTCAATTCATCCAGATTGCGCAACAGATCTAGATTATGCGCGAGCGACTTGCCGAAGCCAAAGCCGGGATCGACGACGATGCGATCCGCGCTGATCCCCGCATCGATGCACGCTTGCGCACGCCTCGACAGGAACGCACGCACCTCGGTGACGACAGCGGCGTACGCCGGCGCGCGCTGCATCGTCGCCGGGCCGCCCTGCATGTGCATCAGGCACACGGCCGCGCCGCTGCCGGCTGCCAACGCCAGGGCACCCGGCGCCTGCAATGCGCGCACGTCGTTGATCATCGAGGCCCCGATCTCGAGCGCGGCGCGCATCACGGCCGGCTTCATCGTGTCGATCGATACGCAAATGCCGTCGCGGGCAAGCGCACCGACGGTCGGGATGACCCGCGCGAGCTCTTCGGCTTCATCGACGGGCGTCGCATTGGGACGTGTGGATTCGCCGCCGACATCGATGATGCGTGCGCCGTCCACGATCATCCGGCGCGCGTACGCGAGCGCCGCGCCGCTGTCGAGACGACCGCCGTCGTAGAACGAGTCGGCCGTGACGTTCAGAATGCCCATGACGCAGGGTGTCGACAGGTCGATCTCGTGTGTGCCGGCTCGCAACCTCGTCATTGCAGCATCGACTCCTGGCGTCCGCGGTTCCCTGCATCTTCCCATTCCGCATGGCAGCGGGGAAGGTGATGCTCAACCGTTACGAGTCCCACGCACAAAAAAAGATGAGGTGCGCGTTGCCGCACACCTCATCGCATGGTTGACGAACCCGAACGAATTCAGCCGTCCAGACGCGATCGTGCCGGATTCGCCGACGGTGCCGGGCCGCCCGAAGGGGCGATCGTGATGCCGGGGCCCGCCGAACTGGACGACGTGGGCTTCGGGGGTCGCGGCGGCTTGCCGGCCATGATGTCGCCGATCTGCTCGGCGTCGATCGTCTCGAGTTCGAGCAGCGCCTTCGCCATCGCCTCGACCTTGTCGCGGTTGTCTTCGATCAGCTTGCGCGCAAGCGCGTATTGCTGGTCGATGATGCCGCGAATTTCGGCATCGACGTTGCGCATCGTCTCTTCCGACATGTTGACGGTACGCGTGATCGAGCGGCCGAGGAAGATCTCGCCCTCGTTATCGCCGTAGACCATCGGGCCCATCAGGTCGCTCATGCCATAGCGCATGACCATGTCGCGCGCGAGCTGCGTCGCGCGTTCGAAGTCGTTCGACGCGCCGGTCGTCATCTGGTGCATGAACACTTCCTCGGCAATGCGGCCGCCGAACAACACGGCGATCGAGTTCAGCATCCGCTCCTTGTCCATGCTGTAGCGGTCGGTCTCGGGCAACTGCATGGTCACGCCGAGCGCGCGTCCCCGCGGGATGATCGTCACCTTGTGCACGGGATCCGTTTTCGGCACCAGCATCGCGACGACCGCGTGTCCCGATTCGTGATACGCCGTGTTGCGCCGCTCTTCCTCGGGCATCACCATCGAGCGGCGCTCGGCGCCCATGATGATCTTGTCCTTGGCGCGCTCGAAATCGAGCATGTCGACGAGCCGCTTGCTGCCGCGTGCGGCGAACAATGCCGCTTCGTTGACCAGGTTCGCAAGATCGGCGCCCGAGAAACCCGGCGTGCCGCGCGCGATGATATCGGGCTTGACGTCCGGCGCCATCGGCACCTTGCGCATGTGGACGAGCAGGATCTGCTCGCGACCGCGAATATCGGGTAGTGGCACGACCACCTGGCGGTCGAAACGGCCTGGCCGCAGCAACGCGGGATCGAGCACGTCCGGACGATTGGTCGCCGCGATGACGATCACGCCGGCGCTCCCTTCGAAGCCGTCCATCTCGACCAGCAACTGGTTGAGCGTCTGCTCACGCTCGTCGTTGCCGCCACCGAGGCCCGCGCCGCGCTGGCGGCCGACCGCGTCGATTTCATCGATGAACACGATGCACGGCGCATTCTTTTTCGCCTGCTCGAACATGTCGCGCACGCGCGCCGCACCGACGCCGACAAACATTTCCACGAAATCCGAGCCTGAAATGGAGAAGAACGGCACCTTCGCTTCGCCGGCGATCGCCTTCGCGAGCAGCGTCTTGCCCGTGCCCGGCGCGCCAACCATCAGGACGCCGCGCGGGATGCGCCCGCCAAGTTTCTGGAACTTGGACGGGTCGCGCAGGAATTCGACGAGTTCGCCAACCTCGTCCTTCGCCTCGTCGCAGCCCGCGACATCCGCGAACGTCACGGTATTGTTCGATTCGTCCAGCATGCGCGCCTTGCTCTTGCCGAAGCTGAACGCACCCCCCCTGCCGCCACCCTGCATCTGGCGCATGAAGAATATCCACACGCCGATCAGCAACAGCATCGGGAACCACGAAATGAAGATCTGCGCGAGGAAGCTCTGCTCTTCTTCAGGACGCGCCTCGACCTTGACGCCGTACTTCACGAGGTCGCCGATCATCCAGATATCGCCGGGGCTGTACGTGACGTAGCGTTTTTTATCGGTTGACTCCCACTTGATCGTGCGACCTTCGACCGACGCAGATTCGACGCGTCCGCTCCGCGCGGACTCCATGAAATCGGAATAGGCGACGGTGTCCTTGGTCGCCTGCCGCGAGTCGAACTGCTTCACGACCGTGAGCACGACAAGTCCGATGACGAGCCAGATTCCGATATTCTTCAGCAAATTGTTCAAGCAATACTCCTTGCGATGGATCGATCGGGGTCAGAGATGTATTTCCGGACACCGTTGGTCGACTCGACGCTTCCTCTTCCGGCAATGCTTCTCTGACTCCGATTGATCGCCGCCGGTCATCCTCTGCGCGCCTGCGCAGCGCGGACAGCCGTCATTTTACCTTCGAAACACCCACCGACGGCCGCGTCCGTCGGGCAAAGCGTACCGAACGTATCGCCACGTCCTGTTTCGATAGCCTGTCTCTCAAAAGCGACAGCTTAATCGGGCTCGCGCAGTCCCTTGGCCACCAGATAATGTTCGCGGCTGCGATCGCGAGAGGCCCTGGGCTTGCGCAAATAAGTCTTGGTGAAATAACTGCGGACGTCACGCCGGAACACGTCGAGGCCAGCCCCCTGGAATAGCTTGACCACCAGATCGCCGCCGGGTTGCAGATGCGAGCGCGCGAACTCCAATGCAAGGTCCGCGAGCCGGATACTGCGAGCCTGGTCGACGACGCCAATTCCGGAAAGATTGGGTGACATGTCCGACACTACAAGGTGAACCGGCGCTCCATCGAGCGCTTTTTCGATCATCGCGATGCCTTCATCCTGTTCCATATCCGCCTGGATGCTTTGCACGCCCGCGAGTCCGTGCATTGGCAGCAGGTCGATCGCGACGATCCGCGATTGCGGACCGAGCCGCTCGCGCAGGACCTGCGACCAACTCCCCGGCGCGGCGCCGAGGTCAACCACCGTCATGCCGGGCCGAAACAAATGGTCCCGCTCGGCCAGTTCCTGCAGCTTGAACGCCGCCCGCGAACGATACCCGCGCCGACTGGCCTCGCGAACGTAGGGATCGGCCAGATGCTCGTGCATCCACGCCTTGCCGAACCGATGCTTCTTTCCCGACGGGTTGAGCGGCGACGTCATCGTGGTCCCACTATAATCGACCGATGGAGCCGCTCGCTTCCGCCTTCCGCCGCGACCTTCGCGCGCGCGCGCATCCGCTGCATCCCGTCGTGTCGATAGGGCACCACGGCCTGACGCCGGCGGTGCTCCGCGAGATCGGCGTGGCGTTGACGGCGCACGAGCTCGTCAAGGTACGCGTGGGCAGCGACGATCGGAGCGAACGAAAGGCGCTGCTCGCGCGGATCTGCGCCGAGCTCGACTGCGGCGCCGTGCAGCAGATCGGCAAGCTGCTGGTGCTCTGGCGTCCGCGCCCCGCAGAAGCGATCGCAATCGACGAACGGACCCACGTCCGGAAAGGCAGGGCCGCGCGGACGGCCAAAGCCGCCGCAGCGTACTCGCCGGCAAGGCCGACCGGCGGCCCTCCGCGCCGTCGCCGAGCGGGCACGCGCGCCTTCGTCGTTGCTCCCGGCGAG
>JALYSS010000208.1 GCA_030854685.1 Pseudomonadota bacterium
CCTATCGGTATCTCGAGTACGGCAGTTACTTCGGCGGGTGGCGTCGTCGTAACGCGCTCAAGATGTGGACCGGCTGGCCGACGTTGCCGATGGTCTTCGTGAAAGGCGTGCTCGTCGGCGGTGCGAACGATCTGGATCGACTGATCGTTAGCGGCGAGCTCGCTCGATTGCTGACAAAACCATCGAACAACGCGACGTAGGTTTGCAGCGTGTCAACGACGTTTGACTGGCACGCGTTATGCACCTTGCGACGTATGCGGACCTGTGGTGACGTCGAGAGACCGGTGGGCCACGGCCCACCGCGGGTGCCGAATGCCGCCGCCACGCCTTTTCTGTGACGGTTGGCCGCGCAAAACGAATCGCCGAGGCAATTCCCAAAAATACCAAACTGTCAGTCGCTTCGCAAGCCAAAAAGCGGCATGGAATGACAGTTGTTCGGCACCCCGATTGGTCTGCAATTTTTTTGGGAAACGATGATGGCAAGCGTCCTCGAACAGTTCCGCTCGAATTACTCCGCCACCCAGGCCGAGGAAATGAGCGTCGAAGCGTATCTCGACTTGTGCCGGCGCGAGCCGCAAACCTACGCCGCCGCGGCCGAGCGCATGATCGCCGGGATCGGTGAGCCCGAACTCGTCGACACGCGCAACGACCAGCGCCTCGGCAGGATCTTCGGCAACCGGGTGATCCGGCGCTACCCGGCGTTTCGCGAGTTTTACGGCATGGAAGACGCGATCGAGCAGATCGTCTCCTTCTTCAAGCACGCGGCGCAAGGACTCGAGGAGAAGAAGCAGATCCTCTACCTGTTGGGCCCGGTGGGCGGCGGCAAGTCGTCGATCGCCGAACGCCTGAAGGTGGTCATGGAGGCGCGCCCGATTTATGCGCTCGAGGGCTCGCCGGTCAACGAATCGCCACTCGGACTGTTCGCCCCCGAGCGCTACGGATCGATGCTCGAGCAGGAGTACGGCATTCCGCGGCGCTACCTCTCCGGCATCATGTCGCCGTGGGCGGTGAAGCGCCTGCAGGAATACGAGGGTGACCTCGCGAAATTCCGCGTGGTGCGCATCCAGCCGTCCGTGCTGCGTCAGGTCGCGATCACCAAGACGGAGCCGGGCGACGAGAACAATCAGGACATATCGTCGCTGGTGGGCAAGGTCGACATCCGCAAGCTCGAGAGCCTGTCGCAGAACGATCCCGATGCGTACAGCTACTCCGGCGGCCTGTGCCTCGCGAACCAGGGACTGCTCGAGTTCGTGGAGATGTTCAAGGCGCCGATCAAGATGCTGCACCCGCTGCTGACGGCGACGCAGGAAGGCAACTTCAAGGGGACGGAAGGCTTCTCGGCGATTCCATTCAACGGCCTCATCGTCGCGCACTCGAACGAATCCGAGTGGCACACGTTCCGCAACAACAAGAACAATGAAGCGTTTCTCGACCGGATATTCATCGTCAAGGTGCCGTATTGCCTCC
The DNA here is from genome assembly GCA_030854685.1 of Pseudomonadota bacterium. Lineage (GTDB taxonomy): Bacteria > Pseudomonadota > Gammaproteobacteria > Burkholderiales > Casimicrobiaceae > VBCG01. Next base: position 1,468 of record JALYSS010000208.1, read on the forward strand.
GCGTGTCCGAGGAAGTGAAAATCTACGACAAGCTGCTCGCGCATTCGTCGCTTTCGGGCTCGCCCTGCGCGCCCGGAACGCTGGAAATGATGGCGCAGTTTTCCGTGCTGACGCGCCTCAAGGACCCGGAAAACTCGAGCATTTACTCCAAGATGCGCGTCTATGATGGCGAGACGCTGAAGGACGTCGACCCCAAGGCGAAGACGCTCCAGGAATATCGCGATTACTCGGGTCCCGACGAGGGCATGACGGGCATGTCGACCCGCTTCGCGTACAAGATCCTGTCCGCCGTCTTCAACTACGACCAGACCGAGATCGCCGCCAATCCGGTGCATCTGATGTACGTGCTCGAGCAGCGCCTCGCGCGCGAGGACCTGCCCGACGATACGCGCCGTCGCTGCGTCGAGCACATCAAGGGCTATCTGGCCCCGCGCTACGCCGAGTTCATCGGCAAGGAAATCCAGACCGCCTACCTCGAGTCGTACTCCGAGTACGGGCAGAACATTTTCGATCGCTACGTGACGTACGCCGATTGCTGGATCCAGGAAGAGGATTACCGCGATCCGGAAACGGGTGAAAGCTTCGATCGGGGCGCGCTCAACGCCGAGCTCGAGAAGATCGAAAAGCCGGCGGGCATCGCGAACCCGAAGGATTTCCGCAACGAAATCGTCAACTTCGTGCTGCGAGCGCGCTCCCACAACAACGGCCGCAATCCCGCATGGAGCAGTTACGAGAAGCTGCGCGAAGTGATCGAGAAGAAGATGTTCTCGAACACCGAGGACCTGTTGCCCGTCATCTCGTTCAACGCGAAGGCATCGGCGGACGAAAAGGAAAAGCACCAGAACTTCGTCGCGCGGATGGTGGCGAAGGGCTACACGGAGAAACAGGTGCGCCTGCTCGCCGAGTGGTACCTGCGCGTGCACAAGTCCTCTTAGCGCGATGGACGACGACGGGGATCGAAACATGCTTCATCTGATCGACCGCCGACCCAGCAGCCGCGGCAAGAGCGCGGTCAACCGCGGACGTTTCCTGCGCCGCTACAAGTCGCATATCCAGGAGGCCGTCAAGCAGATGGTCGGCGAGCGGCGGCTTGCGGACATGGAACGCGGCGGCGAGATCCGGGTACCGAAGAAGGACATTTCGGAGCCCTCGTTCGGCTTCGGCCGCGGCGGCGACCGCGAATTCGTGCTGCCGGGCAACCGAGAGTTCGTCGCCGGTGACCGCATCGCGCGGCCGCCGGCAGGCGACGCGGGCGGTAGCAATGGCAACGCCGGCGAGGGCGACAGCGAGGACGCGTTCGCGTTCTCGCTGTCACGCGAAGAGTTCATGCAGATCTTCTTCGACGATCTCGAGCTCCCGAATCTCGCACGTACCGAATTGGGCCGCACCGAGCAGCGGAAGAGCGTGCGTGCGGGCTTCGCAAAGACCGGCGTGCCCGCGAACCTCGCGGTCGTCCGCACGCTGCGGCAATCGCTCGCGCGGCGGATCGCACTCGGCGGAAGTCTCGCGCGTGAGCTGACGGCGCTGGAAGCCGAATTCGCGATTGCGGTCGCGGTCGGAGAAGCGCAGCAGGCGGCTGAGATTTACGAGCAGCTCCAGCGCGTCGCGCGGCGGCGTGGCGAATTGCGGTTCATCGACGAACCTGATCTTCGCTATCGCAATCGTGCGTGGCGGCCGGAGCCGATCGCGCGCGCCGTGATGTTCTGCCTGATGGACGTGTCCGCCTCGATGGACGAGGAGAAGAAGGATCTCGCCAAGCGGTTCTTCACGTTGCTCTACCTGTTCCTGACGCGCAAGTATGGCGAAGTCGACCTCGTGTTTGTCCGGCACACGGATGATGCGGAGGAAGTTGACGAGGACACGTTTTTCAACGACACGCGCTCGGGCGGCACCGTGGTGTTCTCGGCGCTCGACCTCGCCGAGAAGATCCGCGCGGAGCGGTATGCGCGTGGGTGGAACGTCTATGTCGCGCAAGCCTCCGACGGTGATGCTTTCGGCGCGGATCCCGCGCGCAGCGCCCGCTTCCTGCGTGAAAAGCTGCTGCCCGCCACGCGGTATTACGCGTACCTGGAGCTCGCGGATCCGCGCGCCAGCGATCATGCGTCCGCGCTATGGGCCGAGTACGAGCGGGTGGCGGAAGCAACGGACAATCTTGCCATGCGACGCGCATCGCAGCGCGATCAGATCTATCCGGTGTTCCGGGAACTGTTCCGGAAGGAATCGCAGTGAGCGCGATTTCGCACGGCGCCGACTGGGATTTCGACCTGATCGAGCGGTACGACACGGAGATCGCCAAGGTGGCGGGCGAGTTCGGCCTCGACACCTATGCGAACCAGGTCGAAATCATCACGTCCGAGCAGATGCTCGACGCCTATGCATCGAGTGGATTGCCGATCGGCTATCCGCATTGGTCGTACGGCAAGGAGTTCATCCGTAACGAGCAGGCGTACCGGCGCGGCATGCAGGGGCTCGCTTACGAGATCGTCATCAACTCCAGTCCGTGCATCGCGTACCTGATGGAGGAGAACACGATGGCGACGCAGGCGCTGGTGATCGCGCACGCGTGCTACGGCCACAATTCCTTCTTCAAGGGCAATCACCTCTTCCGCCAGTGGACGGACGCGGAAGCGATCCTCGACTACCTCGTGTTCGCGCGTCGTTACGTGATGGAATGCGAGGAGCGGCATGGTGCTGCGGCGGTGGAGGAAGTTCTCGATGCCTGCCACGCGCTGATGGCGCATGGTGTGGATCGTTACCGGCGGCCCGCAGCACCGACGCTGAAGGCCGAGACCGCGCGGCTGGCGGCGCGCGAAGCGCATCGCGAGCGGCAGTTCAACGACCTGTGGCGCACACTGCCGGAAAAGAACGCCGAGCAAGGCAAGGACTCGCGCGGCTGCTTCCCGGCGGAGCCGCAGGAGAACATCCTCTATTTCGTCGAGAAGCATTCGCCGAAGCTCGAGCCGTGGCAGCGAGAGCTCGTGCGCATCGTGCGGAAACTCGCGCAGTACTTCGACCCGCAGGCACAGACCAAGGTCATGAACGAAGGATGGGCGACGTTCTGGCATTACACGATCCTGAACCGGCTCCACGAAAAGCGCCTGGTCGACGATGGCTTCATGCTCGAAGTGCTGAAAAGCCATACGAACGTGATCGGGCAGCCCGCCTACGATTCGAAGTTATACAGCGGGTTCAATCCGTATGCGCTCGGCTTCGCGCTCTTCTCCGATCTGCGGCGGATCTGCGAGCGACCCGACGACGAGGACCGCGCGTGGTTTCCTGAAATTGCCGGCAGCGACTGGCGCAAGACGCTCGACTTCGCGATGCGGAACTTCAAGGACGAGTCGTTCATCGGCCAGTACCTGTCGCCACGGCTGATACGCGAATTCCACCTGTTCGCGATCGCCGATTACGCGGACGAGAATGAACTCGTCGTCGACAGCATCCACGACGAGCGCGGCTACAAGCGTGTGCGGAAGCTCCTCTCGCAACAGCATGCGCAGGACGCGCGCGTACCCGACGTTCAGGTGCTGCGATACGACCGCGATGGTGATCGTTCGTTGACGCTTCGGCATCATCGCCGTCGCGGCCGGCCGCTCACCGAAGCGGCGGCGCAGGTCGTCGCGCATCTGCGGCGCCTGTGGGGCTTCGCCGTGCGCCTGGAAACATGGGACGGCGAAGCGCGGGTCGGCGACGTCGTCGAGTGCCCTGGCTGATCGGGGTCAGAGATGTATTTCCGGGTGCAGCATGCTTCAGTGGATGGAGCTGTCTGGAAATACATCTCTGATCCCGATCAGCTCGAATCTTACAGGCCTGACCCCGAATAGCTCTGACCGGCATTCGCTACCGCTTGCGCAGCACGAGCGCGAGCCCGCCGATCATCAGGGTGCGCACCGGCACCTCCTTCAATCCGAACGGTGCGCCGGGCGAACTCCGGCCGGCCGACGGTGCCCGAGCTTGAATACCTGCAAGTGGCCCTCATTGTTTTGCCCATGTGCGTTTTCGTTCTCGACCACCACCCGCCGTCCGGACGCCCGGCGTGAGCGCCAATCCTTCGTCCGCGACGGACAGCCTGCACGTCGTCTGCCCGCAGTGCGCCACGACCAATCGCGTCTCCCACGACCGTATAAACGACGGTCCCACGTGCGGCAGCTGCAAGCAGGCGCTCTTCCCCAATCATCCCTTTGAGCTGACGAAATCGGATTTTGCGCACCACATCAACGGCGACGTTCCGATCGTCGTCGATTTCTGGGCGGCGTGGTGCGGTCCTTGCCGGATGATGGCGCCCGCATACGAGCAGGCGGCCGCGCAGGTCGCACCCGGCGTTCATCTGGCGAAGCTCGACACCGAAGCCGAGCCCGAGGTGGCATCGCGATATGCCATTCGCAGCATCCCGACGCTGATCGCGTTTCGCAAGGGCCGGGAAATCGCGCGCCAATCGGGTGCGTTGTCGCTGCCGCAACTGATGGAATGGATCGCGACGCATGCGCGGAACTGATCCGAGCGACTGGATGTGGGCCGAGGCCTGCGATCTGATCGATCAGGCGGAACGGCTCCATCGGCGATTCTTCCGCCTGAACACGTCCACGCGAACGAAGGCCGGATGGGAGCCACCGGTCGACATGTTCGAAAATGACCGCGAGATCGTCATCGTCGTCGCCATGCCCGGCGTGGCGGCCGAGCGTGTCGAAGTCATCGACGAACCTGGTGCGCTGATCGTTCGCGGCGAACGCAGGCTGCCCTTTGCGGGGATGCCGCTCGCCGTGCGCCAGCTCGAAATCCCATATGGTGCGTTCGAGCGGCGCATACCGCTGCCCAGCGGACGATTCGACGCGAGCCCGCCGGAATTGAAGTACGGCTGCCTGCTACTCAGGTTACGAAAGATCGGCTGACCTTGGCGATGAACGACGACACCCCTATCAAAGTGATTGCGCTATCCGCTGAAAGCCAGACCTCGAACGGCGCCCCCGTGACCGAGGCGCCATCGCCACCTGAAGGAACGTCGCGCCCGTTGCCCGCGGATGCGCTGATCATCCTGCCCGTGCGCAACGTCGTGATGTTCCCCGGTGCGGTGTTTCCGCTCACCGTCGGGCGGGAACGCTCGCGCGCCGCGGCGCAGGAAGCCGTGCGTCTCGAGCGTCCACTTGGCGTGCTATTGCAAAGCAAGCCCGAAGTCGAGATGCCCGGTCCCGAAGACCTCCATTGGGTCGGCACGAGTGCCACCGTGATCCGCTACATCACGACGCCCGACGGGTTGCATCACGCGATCGCGAGAGGATTGCGCCGCTTCCGCGTGCTGCAATTTGTCGAAGGCTATCCCTTTACCGTGGCGCGCGTGGAGTTCATCGACGATCCGGAGCAGGTCGATGCCGAGATCGAAGGCCGTGCGCGTACGCTGAAGGAACGCGCCATCGAGATCCTGCAGCTGCTGCCGCAGGTGCCTGGGGAAATGGTCGCTGCGCTGCAGGCGGTCGAAGGTCCCGCGCGGCTCGCCGATTTCATCGCGGGCCTGATGGACGTGAGCGCCGAAGAAAAGCAGGCGCTGCTCGAAGCGTTCGATTTGAAGGAACGGCTCGACAAGTTGCTGCAGCTTCTGGCGCACCGGATCGAGGTGCTGAAGGTTTCGCGCGAGATCGACGAGCGCACGCGCGAATCGATTACCGACGTCAATCGCAGGCATCTGCTCCGCGAGCAGATGCGCCAGATCCAGAAGGAGCTCGGCGAAGGCGACGACAGTCACGCGGAAATCGCCGAACTCGATCGCGCGATCACTGACGCGCACATGCCGGAGGAAGTCGAGAAGACCGCGCGCAAGGAGCTCACGCGGCTCGAGCGCATGCCCGAGGCGGCCCCCGAGTATTCGATGGTGCGCACGTATCTCGAGTGGCTGATCGAATTGCCATGGGCATCGCCGCCCCAACCGTCGATCGACATCGCGGAAGCGCGGCGAATCCTCGACGAGGATCACTTCGGGCTCGAGAAGATCAAGCGTCGCATCCTCGAATACCTCGCGGTGCGCAAGCTCAATCCCGAAGGGCGCAGCCCCGTCCTGTGCTTCGTCGGGCCGCCCGGTGTGGGCAAGACATCGCTGGGTCAGAGCATCGCCAGGGCGACCGGGCGCAAATTCGTTCGCACGAGCCTGGGCGGCGTGCACGACGAGGCGGAAATCCGCGGTCATCGCCGCACTTACATCGGTGCACTGCCCGGCAACATCATCCAGAACCTTCGCAAGGCGGGAACGCGCAACTGCGTGATGATGCTCGACGAAGTCGACAAGCTCGGCATGGGCGGCTTTCACGGCGATCCGTCGTCCGCGCTGCTCGAAGTACTCGATCCCGAGCAGAACTCGACGTTTCGCGACAACTATCTCGCCGTACCGTTCGACCTCTCGCGCGTGATGTTCATCTGCACGGCGAACGTGCTCGACACGATTCCCGGGCCGCTGCGCGACCGGATGGAAATCATCCCGCTGCCCGGCTACACGGCTCAGGAAAAGCTGCAGATCGCGCGCCGCTACCTCGTGCGGCGACAGCTCGAGGCCGCGGGCCTCACCGCTGCGCAATGCGACATCACCGATGACGCGCTGCTGACGATCATCCACGACTACACGCGCGAAGCCGGCGTGCGCAATCTCGAACGCGAGGTCGGGCACGTGTTCCGGCACGTCGCCGTGCAGATCGCCGAAGGGACGGTCGAGAAGTCCGTCATCGGACCGGACGATTTGCATGCGATTCTCGGCGCGCGCAAGTTCGAAGCCGAAGTCGCGATGCGCAGCGACATCCCGGGCGTCGCGACGGGATTGGCGTGGACGCCCGTGGGCGGCGACATCCTGTTCATCGAGGCGGCGCGCACACCCGGCGGCGGCAAGTTGATCCTGACCGGCCAGCTTGGCGAGGTCATGAAGGAAAGCGCGCAGGCCGCGCTCTCGTTGGTGAAGGCGCGATCGTCGCAGCTCGGCATCGATCCGCAAACGCTCGAGAAATCCGACATTCATATCCACGTGCCGGCCGGCGCCACGCCGAAGGATGGACCGAGCGCCGGTGTCGCGATGTTCGTCGCGCTGACGTCGCTGTTGACCGGGCGCGCGGTGCGAAGCGACGTCGCCATGACGGGCGAGATCAGTCTGCGTGGTCTCGTGCTGCCGATCGGCGGCGTGAGGGAAAAGGTGCTGGCTGCCTTGCGTGCGGGGATCAGGACCGTGATGCTGCCGAGCCGCAATCAGCGCGATCTCGAGGACATTCCGGCCGACGCGCGCGCGCAACTCGCTTTCGTGTGGATGGACCAGGTCGACGACGCGATCGCGACGGCGCTGTCGCCGCTGACTGTCGCTGCCGCGGCTTGAGCAATCGTCATTCGAGCAGCGCGAGCGGCCCTGCGGACAGCTGCGTCACCTGTTCGAACGCGCATTGACGCGGCGCCTTGTCGGGCCGCCAGCGCAGAAAATTCGTTCCATGGCGAAAGCGTCCGCCGCTGAAATGATCGTAGCGAACCTCGGCGACGAGCTTCGGGCGTAGCGGCTCCCAGTCGCCGCTGCGCTCGGTGCTCCAGCGGCTCGGACCTCCGGGCGCGCGACCGGTGAAACCGGGCTTCGCCACGAGCGCTGCGAGCGTCTTGGTCAATGCCGCGCGGTCGCGCTGCGGAATATTGGACGTGAAGCCCACGTGTTGCAGCAGGCCTTCGTCGTCGTAGAGGCCGAGCAGCAGCGATCCGACGACGCTCGTCTTGGCGCCGTAGCGAAAGCCGCCGACGACGCAGTCTGCCGTGCGCATGCGCTTGTACTTTTGCATGCCGGTGCGCTCGCCCGACCGGTACAGGAAATCGATTCGCTTGGCGACTATGCCGTCGATGGCAGACCCAAGGGCAGCCAACCACGCATCGACGTCGGCGCGCGAGCGCGTCATCGGCGACAGCCGGAACCTCGGCGCATCGACAAACGCGTGCGCGGCGAAGCGCTCGAGCGCGCTGCGGCGCTTCGCGAGCGGTTCGCCGACCAGCGCGGTGCCGCGCGCATCGACGAGCAGGTCGAACACGACATAAAGCGCGGGATGCTCGTGGGCGAGCTTCTGCACGCGGCTCGCGGCCGGATGGATGCGTAGCAGCAGCTCGTCGAACGAGAGTGCGTTGTGTTCCGGAATAACGAGCTCGCCGTCGAGCACGCAGCGCGCCACCGGCAGCGCCGCCATCGCCGCGACGATCTCGGGGAAATAGCGCTCGAGCGGCTGACCGGCCTTCGAGCGCAGATCGATGGTGGCACCATCCTTGAATGCCAGGCAGCGAAAGCCATCCCACTTCGGCTCGTATTGCCATTCGGCACCGTCAGGCAACGCGTCGACCCGTTTCGCCTCCATCGCCGCGTAATCGACGGGCAGCGGAAGCGCCATCAGGCTGTCGCATCGAGCAGCGGCGCGAGATCGAAGCGTCCGCGCTTCGCGTCGAGGGGTGACCAGAGGTCGCCACGCAGGGCGACGCGTTGCGGGACGTTGTCGACGCGGAAGTCGTCTATCGCGGCGCCGTCCGCCAGTTCCTGCCAGGTGATCGGTGTCGAAACCGTCGCAAGCGGCTTCGGCCGCGGCGAGTAGACCGATGCGAGCGTTCGTCCCCACGCATTCTGGTTGTAATCGACGAGTACGCGACCTGCCGGACGTTTGGCGATCCGGTATTCCGCGGTCATTCGCAGCGGATGCCGTTGCGCGAGAGCGAGCGCGCACCTTTTGGCGAATGTCCAGACCTTCTTTTGCGTGGGTCCGCGCACGATCGGCACGTAAATATGCACGCCCTTCGAGCCGGTCGTCTTGACGTACATCGGCAGACCGAGGGCCGCGAGCTCGTCGTGGATGATCAGCGCGCTGGCGCGCACGTCCTCGAACGTCGCATCAGGCACCGGGTCGAGATCGAAGTGCAGGTAATCGGGGTGATCGACATCGTCGCAGCGCGCATACCACGGGTTGAGATCGATGCAACCGAGATTGACGAGCCACAGCAGCGACGGCAAATCGTTCACGACCGGAAACGCGATTACGTTGCCGGACCCATGCGTGATCGAGCACGTGACAATCCACTCGGGGCGCGGTTTCGGCGCGCGCTTCATGAAAAAGCACTTGCCTTCCGCACCGTTCGGATAGCGTTTCATCACCATCGCCCTGCCGGCAACATGCGGCAGCAATGCCGGCGCGACTTCGGCGTAGTACCGCAGCAAGTCGCTTTCGTGATGCCACGCGCGCGCCAGAACGGCTTGCGCAGATTTGTCAGATGGACCGTTTTACCGGCGATCGTCAACGCGACATCGTCGGCATCGCGCGGAATTCTGGAAGACTGCACGAGCGTTCGCATGTCAAGCGTAATGCAGTCAGTTGGTGACATACCCGGGGTAGCGCGCACGAATGGCGTCGGCGCGCGACATGGTTCCTGACAAGTGTTCCCGCACGCGGCGATCGGCGCTTTGCGGATCGGCGCGCGCGATCGCATCGACGATGCGCGTGTGCTCGCGAATGATCTCGGGCGCCTTTCCGGGCGCGGGCAGGTGAAGCCTGCGCAAGCGGTCGATATGGCCGCTTTGCCGGCGCACCGTGTCCCAGAGATTCGCAACGTTGGCCGCCTCGTACATCTGGCGGTGGAACGACTGGTCGGTCCGCACGAATTGCCGGTAGTCATGGATCTCGAGCAGGGCGCTCTGCTGCGCAATCGTCGCGCGCAGCTGCTTGACGAGCCCGGCGTCGCGGGCTTGCGCGAGCGTGCGGACGACCTCGAGTTCGATCGATCGACGCAGGAAGTGGGCCTGTTGCGCGGACCGGATGTCGATCCTGCTGACGACGGTCTTGTGCTGCGGAAAGATGTCGACAAGACCTTCTTCCGCGAGCCGCATGAGCGCATCTCGTACGGGTGTCTGGCTCAGCCCGAATTGCGCGGCCAGGTCACCGCGCGAGAGAACCGTTCCAGGTGCGAGTTCCAGGCCGATGATCCGGTCGCGCAGATAATCGACGACCTGTGGCGCGGCGTGGCGCGACCGGTCAAGCTGCGGCAGGCGCGGCGACTCGGCGGCCCGTGAACCCGGCGGGA
>JALYSS010000221.1 GCA_030854685.1 Pseudomonadota bacterium
CGAACGAGTATTACGGCTCTGACCCCATTAAACGGATTTCAGGAAAACGAAATGGATCAACGAGCAACGACGAATCAGGGAACGATCGTGCAATGCATCGGCGCGGTCGTCGACGTGGAATTTCCGCGCGACGAGCTGCCGACGATCTACGACGCGCTGAAGATGGACGAGATCGGCCTGACCCTCGAAGTCCAGCAGCAGTTGGGCGATGGCGTCGTGCGCACGATTGCGCTCGGGTCGTCTGACGGTCTTCGCCGCGGCATGCAGGTCGTCAATACCGGCGCGCCGATCATGGTGCCAGTCGGCCCGAAGACGCTTGGCCGCATCATGGACGTGCTCGGTCGACCGATCGACGAACGCGGTCCCATCGGCGCGGAAAAGGAAATGTCGATCCACCGGACGGCACCGGCGTTCGACGAGCTCTCGCCGTCCCAGGAATTGCTGGAGACCGGCATCAAGGTCATCGACCTCTGCTGCCCGTTCGCCAAGGGCGGCAAGGTCGGACTGTTCGGCGGCGCGGGCGTCGGCAAGACCGTCACCATGATGGAGCTCATCAACAACATCGCGACCGCGCACTCGGGCATGTCGGTCTTCGCGGGTGTCGGCGAGCGGACGCGCGAAGGCAACGACTTCTATCACGAGATGATGGATGCGGGCGTCGTCAACAAGGACGACCTCGGGAAGTCGAAGGTCGCCATGGTCTACGGCCAGATGAACGAACCGCCGGGCAACCGGCTGCGCGTCGCGCTGACGGGCCTCACGATGGCCGAGTATTTCCGCGACGAAGGCCGCGACGTGCTGCTCTTCATCGACAACATCTATCGCTTTACGCTCGCCGGTACCGAGGTGTCGGCGCTGCTCGGCCGGATGCCTTCCGCCGTGGGCTACCAGCCGACGCTGGCCGAGGAAATGGGCCGGCTGCAGGAGCGCATCACGTCGACGAAGACCGGCTCGATCACGTCGATCCAGGCCGTCTACGTGCCGGCGGACGACCTGACCGACCCGTCGCCCGCGACGACGTTCGGCCACCTCGACGCCACTGTCGTGCTGTCGCGCGACATCGCGTCGCTCGGCATTTATCCTGCAGTGGACCCGCTCGACTCGACATCGCGGCAGGTGGACCCGAACGTCATCGGCGAGGAGCACTACAACACGACGCGCGCCGTGCAGTCGGTCCTGCAACGCTACAAGGAGCTGCGCGACATTATCGCTATTCTCGGCATGGACGAGCTGTCGCCAGAGGATAAGCTCGCCGTGTCGCGAGCACGCAAGATCCAGCGCTTCCTGTCGCAACCGTTCAGCGTCGCGGAAGTGTTCACCGGATCGCCCGGCAAGTACGTGTCGCTGAAGGATACGATCAAGGGCTTTCGGATGATCGTCGACGGCGAATGCGATGCGCTGCCGGAACAGGCCTTCTACATGGTGGGGGGCATTGAAGAAGCGTTCGAGAAGGCCAAGACCTTGCAATGAGGCTCATTGCTGCGACAGTCTTGAGTCGTGCGGCGGGATCGGGTCTGGCGTGCGATCGCGTTGGAGCCTCGGCGCCGTGACCGCAGCAATAACCTCATTGCACATCGCTGACGCTCCCATGCGCCCGCAAGCCGGACCCGATACGTTCGCAAAACTCAGACGCCGGTTCATCTAACGCCATGCCCAACACCATTCATGTCGACGTCGTCAGTGCCGAGGAGCAGATCTACTCCGGCGAGGCGGAATTCGTCGTCCTGCCCGGCATGATGGGCGAACTCGGCATCTATCCGCGGCACACGCCGCTCTTCACGCAGATCAAACCGGGCTCGGTGCGCATCAAGCCGGCCGACTCGGCGAGTGAAGAGCTCGTGTTCGTGCAGGGCGGCTATCTCGAAGTGCAGCCGCACCTCGTGACGGTGCTCGCCGATACTGCCATTCGCGCGAACGATCTCGACGAGAAGGCGGCCCTCGAGGCGAAGCGTGCCGCCGAGGAAGCGATGCAGAACAAGACGTCGAAAGAGGAAATCGCGCACGCCGAGGCGGAACTGTCGATCGCGCTGGCGCAACTCGAGGCGATCCGCAAGCTGCGGCACCGCGCGTAATAGTGCAAAGGCGTGGGTGGTGACCGAAGGGCGGCCGCGCGCTGCCCTTCGGCTTGTCGCCCCGCATCCGGCACGCAGTCGTGTCGTCCCCACATAGCAGATAAGTACGGCGCGGAATGCGCTTCTGTTACGATGTTGCGCTGCAGCATCACCGCTTTACCGAGGAACCCGCGATGCCCAATCTGAATCAGACGATCGATCGTTCGCTTTCGATTTCGCGCGGTGTCGCCACCGTCCTCGATCGCCGCATGCGGGACGCATTTACCGCTTACGCCGATCGCATCCGTCGCGCGCAAGCGACGTACGCCGGAGCCGGCGTGCCGGGGAACGGCATGAACCCGCAGCAGATATGTCGCGACTGGTGGGAATACGGCGTCGATTTCGCGCAACGCTCGGTATTGTTCTGGGACACCATCCGCGAGCGCGGCAACAACTGGATCGCGCACGAGGAGGCCGGCAAGCCGCCGGTACTGGCCTACCGATACGACGTGCTGTCGGACGGGCGCACGTTCGAGCGGCCGGTCAATCACGCGCTGGTGAGGATCATTCCGCCGAAAGGTATTCGCGTCGACAACAAGCTGCGTCCATACATCATCATCGACCCACGCGCCGGTCACGGTCCGGGCATCGGTGGCTTCAAGGAAGACTCCGAAGTCGGCGTCGCGCTTTCGGCAGGGCACCCCGTCTATTTCGTGATCTTTTATCCGGAACCGGAGCCCGGTCAGACGCTTGCCGACGTCACCGACGCCGAAGCCGAGTTCGTGCGCATCGTCGCCGAGCGACACCCCGAAAGTGCGAAGCCGGTGCTGGTGGGCAATTGCCAGGGCGG
>JALYSS010000232.1 GCA_030854685.1 Pseudomonadota bacterium
GGCGGATCGCGACGAATAACGTACAGAAGGAAGCGACCTGGATTCCGCCGCCGGGATGGTCGAACGTGAGCGTCGCCTGGAAAGGCACGGACACCATCGCCCTCGAATACTCGCTGCCGGGCGATGCGCATCCGCGAACGCTGCTGCGCAACCTCACCGAGGCCTCGTGGAAAAGGATATTGCCGTAGTCGCACCCGCGCCGCGCAACGACGCGCTCGCGGAGACCCCATGCGCCGCGGCGGCTGTGCAAGACCCGGCGAGCGCGCATCGCGCGATTCGCAGTTTCGTATTGCGCCAGGGTCGCATGTCGCCCGCGCAACAGCGCGCCTGCGACGACCTTTACCCCCGCTACGGCGTCACCGCGCCCGCGCCGCTCGATTTCCGGGTGCTGTTCGGCAACGCGTCCCCGGTGGTGCTCGAGATCGGTTTCGGCATGGGCGAGACGACGGCGGCCATCGCCGCTTCGCACCCTGCGGTGAATTTCCTCGGCGTCGAAATGCATTGGCCGGGGGTGGGCGCGCTGCTGCGCCACATCGAATCGCAGCAGCTCGTAAACATCCGCGTGTTGCGCCAGGACGCGGCCGAGGTCGTCGAGCGGGCGATTCCCGACGCGTCGCTCGCCGGCATCCACGTCTACTTCCCGGATCCGTGGCCGAAGAAGCGGCATCACAAGCGGCGCCTGCTGAAGCCGTCGTTCGTCCATGCACTCGCGTCGCGACTTGCCACGGGCGGCTACCTGCACGTCGCGACGGACTGGCAGCCGTACGCCGGGGAAATACTGGCGGCGCTCGCTGCGGAGCCGCTGCTCGTCAACACCTGCGCCGGGTTCGCACCGCGTCCGCCGTGGCGTCCGCTCACCAAGTTCGAGCGGCGCGGCCTCGACCGGGGACACGCGGTGTTCGACCTGCTGTTTACTTCGGGACGAGCGCCAGCAGCGCCGTAAGCGCGTCGCGCGCGATCGCGCGCGAGAAGTGCTGCTCGATGTTCCGGCATCCCGCGTCGGACAGCCGTTCCCACAGCTCGCGGTCCTCGTAGACGCGGGCAATGGCCCGGGCAAACGCTTCGGCCGCATCGGCCACGAGCACGTCGACGCCGTCGGTCAGGTGCATGCCCTCGACCGACGCCGTCGTCGCGACGACCGGCAGGCCGTAACTCATCGCCGTATTGATTTTGCCCTTCACGCCGGCGCCGTAGCGCAGCGGCGATATCGACACGCGGCAACCCGCGAGGTACGGATCGATGTCGGGCACGTAGCCAAGGATCGCGAAGTCGTCGGCGGCGAGCGCCTCGATCGACGCCGGCACCCGGCTGCCGATCACGTACGTCTTCACGCCGGGAAGGATGCGCCGGACGTGCGGCATGATCTCGCGTGCGTACCACAGGATGGCGTCGACGTTCGGCGGATGCTGGAATCCGCCGATGAACAGGAGCCCCCAGCGGGTCTGCCACGGCGCAATCTCGCTGACCGGCTCGTGGATCGTCGACAGGCGCATCGCGCGGGACGCCGGCGCGAGCTCACGCAGCACTTGCTGCTCGACGGGCGACACGACGAGCGTCAGGTCGGCCTTCGCGATCAGCGCGAGCTCCTCGCTGCGTTTCGTGCGCGCCGAAAGTGCCGCAGCGCGCCCACCGTCGAGCGCCGCGAGCCGTTCCTCGCGCAGAAAGTGCAGGTCGACGGTATCGAAGACGATCAGCGCCTGCGGCGCCGCCTTGCGCACCGTATCGATGTGCCGGGCCGCGATGTAATGGCGCGACAGCATGATGATGTCGAATTCGCGACCCCGCGTCACCAGCAGTTCGGCGACCGAGCGCACATACGGATGGAACAGCACCTCGACGCCGCGTTGCTGCAGCGTGCTCACGTACGGTTCGCGGTGCTCGAGGTTGTCCGCGACGAATGTCGCCTTGCAACGGAGCGCGGTGGCGAGCTCGAGAATCGCCTGCATCCGCACCGATCCGGCGTCGTGGTCGGGCGTCAGCATGCAGGCGTCGATCACGAGCATGCGCCGGTTCGCCCACCGGTCGCGCTCCAGGATCGCCTGCACGCCGTTCGGCCGATGCGATGCCAATGCCGACGGCCATTTCGACGCGAACGCGGCCTGGTTGATCGCCTGATGGCGCTTGATGCCCTGCGACAAATCCGTCCCCGAAGTGCGTCCCTCGAAATGGACGATGCGGGCGGCCGGCTGATAGAAAACCTTGCGCCCGTTCGCGCGGACGGTGAACGCAAGGTCCGCGTCTTCGTAATAGGCAGGCGCGTACCGGGCATCGAATCCGCCGAGTTCCGCGAAAAGTGCGCGCGGCACCGCGAGGCAGGCGCCGGAACAGTAATCGACTTCGCGGACGTAGTTGTATTCGGGACGGTCCGGGTCGTCGTCGCGTCCGTAGTTCCACGCGCTGCCGTCGCGCCAGACGATGCCGCCCGCCTCCTGCAGCCGGCCATCCGGATAGACGAGCCTGGCGCCGACCAGCCCGGCGTCCGGATGCTCATCGAGCACGCGCAGCAGCGCATCGAGCCAATCCGCGGTGACGAGCGTGTCGTTGTTGAGGAACACCAGCGTGTCGCCAAGCGCCAGCGATGCCGCGCGATTGCACGTGCCGATGAAGCCGAGATTGCGTGGATTGCGCTCGACGCGAATGCCGGTCACCGCTGCGAGCGACTCGGCAAGCGGCTGCGGCGACGCATCATCGACGACGATCACCTCGTAATCGCCGCTTGTTTGCCGAGCGACGCTGGCGAGGCAGTTGAACGTCAGCAGCGGTTGGCCGTACGCCGGAATGATGATCGTCGTCTTCGGCGTTGCCGAAGTGCGGAACGCGAGCGGAGTTATGTGCGTCGCCAACGAGTACGTCGGCAACTTCGCCGGACGAAAGCTCTTTCGCCCGCGAAGCTTTTGCACCATGCGCCCACCGAGTGCAGCGGGGCCGTCATTCCGCAGGATCGTCAAGGCGACCCCGGCGTAGCGCGGCATCTGACGCGCCGTCCGCCATTGCGTGCTCACCGCGGCAGCCTTTATCTTGACGCGGTGGCCGGCGGCGCGAAGCGGTCCCGTCATTCGCCAGGTCGTCGATGTTTCGAATTCGCGCGCACGTGCCCGGGCCGCGGCCGCACTCTCTTCGAGCACGCGCGCGCCGGTTCGGAGCGCCGCCAGTTCGCGCCGCGCTTCGACGAGGTCGATCGCCAACGTTTCGGGCCCGGCATCGCGGCGCTTGCGTATCGCGTCGAGCTCCGCAAGCTCACGGTCGGCGACGCCCACGCGGCGGCCGAGCTCAGCGCGCGCTTCGGCATGTCCGCACAGCGCACCCGCAGTGAAGAGGCGCTCAAGAGTGAGCGGCGACGGCTCGCGCTCAGCAGCCGCCGCATGGAAGTGACGCGAATCGAGCTGCGGAAGCT
>JALYSS010000239.1 GCA_030854685.1 Pseudomonadota bacterium
GACCTGTGGCGCAGCGCGGACGACTCCGTCGGCAGCGTGGCGAATTACCTCGCCCGTCACGACTGGCTGCGTGGCCAGCCGATATGGTCGCCGGCGATGATCGCGACGTCGCAGCGCGACGCGGCGCTGGCCAGGCTCGATGGCGGCATCAGCGCGCCGCGGCCGCTCGCGGCCTGGAACGCCGACGGCGTCGCGGCGCAGCGTCTCCCCGACCCGATGTCGCCCGAGCCGGTGGGGTTGCTGGCGCTCGAAGAATCGCCCGGCGCGGACGGCGATGCGCTCCGGTTGCTCGTCGTGTTCCCGAACTTCTACGTGATCACGCGCTACAACAAGAGCCGGCTGTACGCCGCCGCCGTCACTTCGCTCGCCGAAGCGATCCGCGCCAGATCCGATGAGCCGCCGGATGCAACGTTGCGTTGAGCCTGGTGATCACGCGTGCGCGATGCCGGCGAACGGCGACCAGAGGCAACCGCGCGGTATAATCCAGTCGATCGCGTTGCGCGGCATTCGACGCACCCATCGAACGAACACGCGCGAACCGCGCCGATGCGGATCCTCCTTTCCAACGACGACGGCTACTTCGCGCCGGGACTCGAACATCTTGCCGCGGCACTTGCACCGCACGCCGAGATTACCGTCGTCGCACCCGAGCGCGATCGCAGCGGCGCGTCGAATTCGCTGACGCTCGATCGCCCGTTGTCGGTGCGGCGTGCGCCGAACGGGTTCCTGTTCGTCAACGGTACGCCGACCGATTGCGTTCATCTTGCAGTGACCGGGTTGCTGAACGAATTGCCCGACATGGTCATGTCCGGCATCAACCTCGGCGCGAACATGGGCGACGACACAATTTATTCGGGCACGGTTGCCGCCGCGACGGAAGGCTATTTGCTCGGCGTGCCGTCGGTGGCGATATCGCTCGCGTCGAAGACCGCGGCGCATTTCGAAACGGCGGCCGCCGTGGCACTCGAATTGCTCGAACGTCATCAGCGACAGGCGGCGGGACCCTGGCTCCTGAACGTCAACGTGCCCGACGTCGAACGCAGCCGCGTGCTCGGGTATCGCATTACGCGCCTCGGCCGGCGACACAAGTCCGAGGACGTGATCCGCATGCAAAGCCCGCGCGGCGAAACGGTGTATTGGGTGGGAGCCGCAGGGGCGGCCGCGGACGCGGGCGAGGGTACCGACTTCGAAGCGGTCGAGAATCACTACATTTCGGTGACGCCGCTGCAGATCGACCTCACGAATCGCGAGCAGATGCCGGACATCTCGACGTGGCTCGGTCCATGAATAACGGGTAGAAGGGGGGCGATGGCGACGCTCGGTGGAGGACGCAGGGGGACGAGCGGGATCGGGATGACGTCCGATCGCACGCGTGCGCGCATGGTCGAGCGGCTACGCGCGGATGGCATACGCGACGAAGTCGTTCTTTCGGCAATGAACGCCATTCCGCGGCACATTTTCGTCGACGAGGCGCTGGCGATTCGTGCCTACGACGATTCGCCGCTGCCGATCGGAAGCGGGCAGACGATCTCGCAACCGTGGGTCGTTGCGCGGATGACCGAACTCGCCAGGAACGGCCGCGACCTCGACGGCGTGCTGGAGATCGGCACGGGCTGCGGCTATCAGGCAGCGGTCCTCGCGCGGCTCGCCAAAACAGTCTATACGGTCGAGCGGATCGTGGCGCTGGTCAACAAGGCGCGGCGCCATCTGCAGTCGCTCAAGATACGCAACGTGCGTCTCGCGCACGGCGACGGCAGCGCCGATCTCGGCGAAGACCTCGAAGTCGATGCGATCATCGTTGCGGCGGCGGCGACGCACGTGCCCACCGCGTTGCTGAAGTACCTGAAACCCGGCGGCCGGATGGTGCTCCCGCTGGCGAGCTCGGAAGAGGGCGAACGCGGCGTGCAGCGTCTCACCGTCATCGACGCGGCGCCGGCCGGCATCCGCGAGCAGGTGTTCGATGCGGTAAGATTCGTGCCGCTGTTGCCGGGCCTCGGCTGAACTTTCGGATTGCCGATCAGTCGTTCGATCGATGCGTTTGCCTTCGTCGCTCTTCCTGTTGAACTCGCGTCTTCGCTTCCCACTCGCGCTCGTCGTCGCCGCGCTGCTTGCCGCAGGCTGCGCGACGCACCGTCCCGCGCCCGTCGAAGATCGCGCCGTTTCGCGTACGCAATTCCCGCAGGCCGCCGCGTCGGCACGCGCACCTTCGACAGGGGAAGCGCCGCTGCCGGCAACGTACACCGTGAAGCGCGGCGATACGTTGCACCAGATTGCGCTCGACAGCGGCCTCGATTACCGGGATCTCGCCGCGTGGAACAGCATCGCGGACATCAATCGGATCTTTCCCGGACAGGTGTTGCGACTGACGGCACCAGGTCAATCGGCGCCGGTTCCGCAGCAGGACGCAACCGGCGGTGTCACGACGACGCCGCTACGCGCGCCGCCGGCGATCGTCGAAAGCAAGCCGTTGGGCGTTGCGCCCGCGACCGTCGCAGCGACGCCATCGACTGCCCCCGCTGCGCCCGCGAGCGCATCGGCTGGCGCGTCCAATCTGAAAACCTCGCCGAAGGCCGTCAAGGAGCCGTACTCCGAGCAGGAAGTGCGTGAATTGAATCTGGCGGCGAGTTCGGGGCCGGCGCCTCCCGGCGCGCTCGCACTACCCACACCCGGTGGCGTTCGCACCTACGCGAAGCCCGAGTCGCGTTCGCCGGGCGCGCGCGGTACTCCCGCGCCGACATCGCCGGTACCCCCAGGGTCGGCTCCGACATCGGCGACCGCAGCACCAGCCGCGACGACTGCAACACCGAGTACGACCGCACCTGCGACAGCCGGAGATGCCGATCAGCTCGACTGGGCATGGCCCGCCAGGGGCAAGGTCATCGCGGGGTTTTCCGACGCCGCGAACCTGAAGGGCATCGACATCGCCGGTACAGCGGGGGAGGCGGTGCGGGCGAGCGCGCCCGGCCGTGTCGTTTACGCCGGCAGCGGCCTGCGCGGCTACGGCAAGCTCATCATCATCAAGCACAACGCGACGTATCTGTCCGCGTACGCGCACAACCGCGAGATCCTCGTCAAGGAAGGCCAGCAGGTGACGCGCGGACAGAAGATCGCCGAGATGGGCAACACCGACGCCGATCAGGTGAAGCTGCATTTCGAGATCCGACGGCACGGCAAGCCGATGGATCCGACGAAGTATCTGCCCCCGGTGTGAGGACGGAGTTCGGCATTCTTTCACATCGCACGCAATTTGCCGGCCCCCGGCAGCGCCTCGATTGCCCGCTCCAATGTAGCAAGCAGCGCGCGACGCTCGCTGTCGCGATCAGCGGCGGTGCCATAGCGCAGCGTGGCGAACGATTCCCCGATCGCGCGAAACGCGATTTCGAATTGCGGCCAACGACGCGATGCGCGCTCGGCAAACGTGAGCGGACCTTCGTGGGCGAGCCTCGGCAGGCCTGCGCGCGCGAGGCGCCGGCACGCGTTCTCCCACAGCGTCAGCGCGCGCTCGTGGCGCTTGCGACGCGCCGCGAACCACGCGAGCACGCCGATCGCCCAGGCGATGACCGCGCCCGCCACGCCCGCCACCACTTGCCACGGCGCGAACTGGTCGAGCTTCCACTCGCGCCACAGCGCGCGCTGTCGATCGCGGTTGAACTCGATCACGTTGCGCCGCCATTGATGGTTGATCGCGTCGATCGCGAGTTGCACGCCCTTCAGCCATCCGCCATCCTGGCGCGAGAAGAATGGCACCGGATCGCCCGCTGGCACCGAGCCGAACAGGCCGCGCTCGATCCGCGAAGGTGCAACTGCCGCCGTCGGATCGAACCGCTGCCAGCGGCCGTCGATGATCGCCTCCGCCCACGCGTGCGCATCGGATTGGCGCACGATCATGTAGCCGCCGCGCGGATTGATTTCGCCGCCCTGGTAGCCGGTCACCACGCGCGCCGGGATGCCGGCGGCACGCAGCATGACGACGAACGCGCTCGCGTAGTGCTCGCAAAAGCCGCGCCGCGTGTCGAAGAGGAACATGTCGACCGGCTCGCCCTCCTCGAGCAGCGGCGGCGCAAGCGTGTAGAAGAACGGCTCGCTGTGGAACCATTGCAGCACGGCGCTGATGAACCGCCGCTCGTCCGGATAGCGCTCGCGCATCGAGCGTGCGAAATCGACGGTGCGCGGATTGCCCGGCGGCGGCCGCGAGTTGATCTGCGCTTCGCGCGGCGAGGCGACCGGGTAGCTGTCGACGAGCAGTGATTGCAGCGTGTAACGCAGCGCCTGCGTGACCGGCGCGCGCGTGATGAGTTGCTGCTCGCGCGAATACCCCGCCAGCCCGCCCGCGACGCCGCGCACGCCCGCGTCCGAATCGATTTCGGGCAGCGTCGCGGGAAAATCGAGCGCGAAGAGCCACGGATGATCGTTCGCCTCGAGGGTGACTGTATAGCGAACGCCCGGACCATCGCCGTGCACGAGCCGGCCGCCGGCCTGCGGCGAGAGCGCGCGCCATTCGCGTCCGTTGAAAAGCGACAGCACCGGGCCGCGCCAATACCGCAGCCGCGATGGCGGCGGTGTTCCCTCGAAATCGACGCGAAACGCGACGGCATCCGACAGCGACAGCTCGCTGATCGATCCGGGCGACATCCGATCCGACAGGCCGGTGGCCGCCGTATGATCGGCGGGGAGGCCCCACAACGGACTCGCGAGCCGTGGAAACAGCAGGAAGAGTGCGGCGGCGATCGGCAAGCCTTGCGCGATCATCGTTGCGGTGCGGATCCACGCGGCGCGAACGCTGCGCGCGCTGACCGCAGCCGTTTCGACGGTCGACAGCGATTCGAGCGCGGCGCCGACTGCCAACACGGCTGGCAACGCGGCAACGCCCGCAAGCAACGACTGGCTGTAGAAGAACGGCGTGATCAGCAGGAAGATCGCCAGGCACACGAGCAACGTGCCATCTCGCAGGCTGCGCACTTCGAGAAACTTGATGCCGACGAGCGCGAACAGGAATGCAACGCAGGGATCACGGCCGACAAAGTAACCGTATGATCTGCGGATCAGGAACGCGATCGCGAGCGCGGTCAGCGCAAGCACCCACGAGGGAATCCGCGCGGGTTTTGCCAGTGGATGGGTCCGATTGCGTCGCAGGAAAACCAATCGCAGCGCGATCAGCGCGATGCCGAGCAGCGCAACCCAGATCGGCAGGTGCACGGCCTGCGGCAATTGCGCGGCCAGCAGCAGGATGCCGAGGCTCGCGATCTGAGACGGTGCGAGCAGTCGTGATGGGTCCGGCGCGGCGCGCCTCGACCATCTGCCCGCGCTGCGCGCGCCCGGCAGTGCGATTCGTGAACGAAGCCATGGGGCAAGCGCGATCACGCCGGCGCCTCGGGATAGAGCGCGAGCGCCGTCAACGCGGCGCGACGATGCTCACGGTCGGACGCCGCCGGCAACGCGGTCCCGGGCAACGACAACGCGAACGGCCGCGTTGCGCGCTCCGCGGCGAGAATCCATGCGGAAAGGCGCGCCAAGCGTCGTTCGGTGTCGAACTCGCGAGGCAGGCGCGCCCAGTCGAGCGCGACGGGACCGCCGCCGGCTGTTCCTTCGAACGCCTTGGAGAACCATCCGGCGCCGCGCGCAACGGCCTTCCACGCGACGCGTTGCAGCGGATCGCCGTGCTGATAGTCGCGCAGCCCCGCGAGATCGCTTTCGTCGCCGCGGCCCTGCGCGCGTGCGTCGACGCCGTGTTCACCCATCGGCAGCGGCGGCGCCGACATCTCCGGCGCCGGGTAGGCGATGCCGGTCAGCGGAAAATGAACATACGCCCAGCCGCGCCACAACCCGAGCGGGTAGTCCGACCTGAGCGTCACGCGGCCGAGCGGTACGCGGCCGCGTGCCAGCGCTTGCACGGCCAGCGTGATCGTCTGGAGTGCGCCGGCTTTGACCGACGCGCTCGCCGTAACGTCGTTGGCGAAAATCGCAATCGTCCGCCGGTCGACGGCGCCGGCTGCCAGCGACAACGAGAAAACGACAGCGTCACCGACGAATGCATCGGTCGCGGCGAGCGGCTTGATCTCGATGCCGGCGAGGTTGCGGAACGTGTGCAGCAACGCGGCGGCGACGAGTCCGCCCAGCAGAAACGTCACGCCGAGACCGAGCGACAGAGCGTAATTGAGCGACGTCAGCAGCATGAGGATCAGCGTTGCGATCACGCCGGCCCCACGCCGCGTCGGCAGGATGTAGATCCGCGAGTGGCGCAGCACGACCGCCGTGCGATCGGCGGGTGCGACGCGAAACGCGCGCTGCCGCAGCCGCTGCAGCACTCCCGCCGCCGCGGGCCCTGCGGCGCTTACATGATCCGCCCCACGCTGACTCACGGCAATGCGACGGCGCGTATCAGCGCTTGCGCCTGCAATGCGCCGGTACGCACGCCGCCGGCGAGACGATGACCGGCGACGGCGGAAAACACCGCCTGGACGTCCTCGGGGACGACCATCGCGCGGCCTTCGAGCAATGCCCATGCGCGCGCCGCGGCGAGC
>JALYSS010000248.1 GCA_030854685.1 Pseudomonadota bacterium
GATCGTTTCGCCTCCGAACGGCAGCGAGTCGGGCACGCGCCACGCTTCGCGGATCAGCGTGATCGAATCGGCGTTCGGCGCCAGCCCGTAGAACAGCGGACCGTGCAGGCTCGCGAAGCCTTCGAGCTGATCGAGCGCCCCGGCGTCCTCGAACGCCTCGGCATAAAGCGGCAATGCGACGGGCGCGGAATAGCAGCCGGCGCAGCCGCAGGCGTTCTCCTTCGCATCCTTCGCATGTGGTGCCGAGTCGGTGCCGAGAAAGAACTTCGGATTCCCCGACGTGGCCGCCGCGATCAGCGCGCGACGATGCGTCTCGCGCTTCAGCACCGGAAGGCAGTAGAGATGCGGCCGCAACCCGCTGACGAGGAGCGCGTTGCGTGAGTAGAGCAGATGCTGCGGCGTGATTGTCGCTGCGACGGTTGGCGGCGCCGCCGCCACGAACGCGGCCGCTTCCTGCGTCGTGACGTGCTCGAGCACGATACGAAGTCCGGGAAAGTCGCGCACGATCGCCGCCAGCTCGCGTTCGACGAAAACGCGCTCGCGGTCGAAGATATCGACGTCGGGATCGGTGACTTCGCCATGAACCGACAGGACGACGCCGTGCCGCTCCATCGCGGCCAGCGCGGGATAGGCGCGGGCGAGCGACGTCACGCCGGATTGCGAATTCGTCGTCGCGCCGGCCGGATAGTACTTGGCGGCATGCACCAACCCGCTTTGCTTCGCACGTGCGATTTCGTCCGCCGACGTGTCGTCGGTCAGGTAGAGCGTCATCAGCGGCTCGAAGGCGCTCCCGGTGGGAAGCGCCAGTCGTATGCGTTCCCGGTACGCGCGCGCCGCCCCGGTCGTCGTGATCGCCGGCGTAAGGTTCGGCATGACGATTGCTCTACGGAAGACCTGAGCCGTTGCGGACACCACGGCGCGAAGTGCTGAACCGTCGCGCAGGTGCAGGTGCCAGTCGTCGGGACGCAGGAGCCGGGTGCTGCGATAGGACATCGGAAGCCTTTGTTTTTCAACCATTATAGCGGTGCTTGCCGGCGCACCCGCTGTTCGTGGCAAGCGTGGGATCCGATTCGCTTGCGGCGTACCGGCGGGCTATAATGCGCAATTTAGTGCGGGCGCCACTGCATTTACCCAAACAAGGGGATTGCAATGCCTGACGTCGCGTCGGTACGAAGTTCAAGGATGGAACGAAGCATGGCCGCCAAAACTGCAATCGCAGTGAAAAAACCGCCCCGGGTGTTGACAGAGGAAGAGATCCTCAAGGCTCCGGAAAAGGACTACATGAACGAGGCGCAACTCGTCTTTTTCAGGAAGCGGCTCGAGGAGGTTCGCGAACAGATCCTGCGCAATGCCGATGATACCGGCGAGCATCTGCGCGAGAATGAAACTACGACCGATCCTTCCGACCGTGCCACGCTCGAGGAGGAATACACGCTTGAATTGCGCACGCGCGACCGGGAACGCAAGCTTTTGAAGAAGGTCGAAAAATCGCTGCGCATGATCGAGGATGGCTCCTACGGGTACTGCGAGGAAACCGGCGAGCCCATCGGCGTGCCGCGCCTGATCGCCCGTCCGATGACCACGCTGTCGATCGAAGCGCAGGAGCGCCGCGAACGCGTCCAGAAGCTCTACGGCGACTGACGCATCCGGCGTTCGATCGAGCCTGAAGATGGGCCGCGCATGCGGTTCGTCCCGTTTGACATTCCCATTCACCGATCGAAGGAGTCCGACGAAATGTTCACGCTGCCTCCTCTTCCGTACGCCGAAACCGCGCTCGCGCCGGTCATTTCGGCGAACACGCTCTCTTTCCATTACGGCAAGCACCACAAGGCGTATGTCGACAATCTGAACAATCTCGCGAAGGGGACCGAATACGAATCGGCGTCCCTCGAGAAGATCATTCGCGACACCGCCGGAAAGCCGGACAAGACCGGCCTCTTCAACAACGCGGCGCAGGTCTGGAATCACACGTTCTACTGGAGTTGCCTCAAGGGTGGCGCCGGCGGCAAGCCGACCGGCAGAATCGCGCAGCTGATCGACAGCGACCTCGGCGGCTACGACGCGTTCAAGAAGGAATTCGCCACCGCGTGCACGACGCAATTCGGCTCTGGCTGGGGTTGGTTGGTCTTCGAAGGCGGCAAGCTGCGCATCGTGAAGACGCCCAACGCGGAAGTCCCGTTCACCAAGGGTGCGACGCCGCTGCTGACGATCGATGTCTGGGAACACGCGTACTACCTCGATTACCAGAACCGGCGCCCCGATTATTCCAACGCGGTGATCGACAAGTTGCTGAACTGGGACTTTGCAACGGAAAATCTCGCCCGGGCGTAATGGCGATTTTCGGCAAGCCGACGGCCAGGAAGACGGAGTCATCTAAGTCGGCCGAGCGTAACGCGAAGCGCGTGCCGAAGGTGCTGTCGGCGCGCGAGCTTGCCGCGCAGGTCGCGAGTCGCAAGGGCAAGCTTGCGGGACTCGAGCCGCTGGGCGAAACCAGCCTGCGCGGCGCGAGCATCATCGATTGGTCGACGGCGCCGAAGGCGATCGAGGTCGCGCAGGCGAATCCCGGCCTTTGCGCCGTGCTCGAGAACGCGGCGCTGGTCTTTGCCAACGGCCAGGATGCCGCCGCGCGCGAATTGCTCGAGCAGGGCGTCGCGTCCGACCACGACACGAAGCTCTCGCCGCTGGCGTGGCTCGCGCTGTTCGACCTGATGCAGCGCGCGAACGACCGCGCCGCGTTCGATCGTCTGGCGATGCAGTACGTGCTGCAATTCGAGCGCTCGGCGCCGCCATGGGAAGAAACGGAGAAGTCCGCCAGCGCCGACACGCCCGGTGGCGGCGGTTACATCGCGATCACCGGCAAGCTGTCGAGGCAGAGCGCGGCGCAGCTCGACGGACTCAAGCGGGCGCTCGAAAAATGCGTTCCGCGCGCGCGGATCGATCTCTCTTCGGTCACCGGATTCGACGATGCCGGGGCGCGAATGCTGGCCGTCGATCTCGCGCGCGCACGTAGCCAGCGGATGGAACTCGCGATTCAGCGGCCGGAAAAGCTTCGCGCGGCGCTCGATAAAGCGGTCGCGAAGGGCAAGGAAGGCGGTGAAGGCGCGTGGCTGCTGGCGCTCGAACTTATGCAATGGGATCACGAGCACGCGGCGTTCGACGAGCGCGCCGTCGAGTTCGCCGTTACGTTCGAGCTGTCGCCGCCTTCGTGGGAACCGCCGCCGCGCGTGCACGGCAGCAAGTTCGTTTCGTCCCCGAACGATGCGCTGCCCGCGCATAACACGACCTCCAAAGCCTCCGCCGCGGTGGACAACGACATGGTCGTATTCGAAGGCGTCCTCGTTGGAGCAGCGCCTTCTCCGCTTGCGCGACTTGCCGATTTCGCGAGCCGCAATCCGGTGGCGCCGATCGACATGAGCCGCGTCGAGCGCATCGATTTCATTGGCGCGGGCGCGCTGCTCAACGCCATCGGCCGCATCGAAGGCCAGGGGCGGGCGGTGCAGATCCTCGGCGCATCGCCGATCGTGCGCGCGCTGTTGCTGCTGATCGGCATTTCTCCACGCCACTTCGTCAAGAAGTCCAGCTGATCCGCGGCATTCCGGCATGACCGAGGTTTTTCACGGGACGACGATCCTCTCGGTGCGCCGTGGCGGCGCGGTAGCGCTCGGCGGCGACGGTCAGGTGACGCTCGGGCAGGTCGTGATCAAGGCGAGCGCGCGCAAGGTGCGCCGGCTCCACCACGAGAAAGTGCTGGCAGGCTTCGCGGGCGCGACGGCGGATGCATTCACGCTCTTCGAGCGGTTCGAGGCCAAGCTCGAAAAGCACCAGGGACATCTGACCCGCGCTGCCGTCGAGCTCGCCAAGGACTGGCGCTCGGATCGCGTGCTGAGAAGGCTCGAGGCCATGCTCGCGATTGCCGATCGATCTGCGTCGCTCGTCGTAACCGGTGCCGGCGACGTGCTGGAGCCCGAACACGGCATTGTGGCGATCGGCTCGGGCGGGCCTTATGCGCAGGCGGCGGCGAAGGCGCTGCTCGACAACACCGCGCTGCCGGCGCGCGAGATCGTCGAACGCTCGCTGATGATCGCCGGCGAGATCTGCATTTATACGAACCAGCAGATCGTCATCGAATTTCTCGAATGACAGTGGAAACGCGCGACGTCCTCATAGCGGGAGCCGGCCTGGTCGGTTTGGCACTCGCGGCCGCGCTCGCGCGAAGCGGCATGACAGTCGTGCTGCTCGACCGCGCGCAACCGGCGAGCGCGTCCGATCCCGCCACCTGGGATGCGCGCGTCTATGCGATCAGTCCGGGGAGTGCCACGTTCCTGCAGCGCGGCGGCGCATGGCAGACGTTGTCGTGCGAGCGCATCGAGGCGATCGAGTCGATGCGCATCGTCGGCGACGCCGGGGCGACGCTCGACTTCTCGGCCTACGAACTCGGCGAGCGCGCGCTCGCGTGGATTGTCGAGGAGCGGGCGCTACGCGCGGCGCTGCTGCCGACCGTGCACGTACCCGGTATCGATTTCGTCACGGGCGCGCGGTTCGCGTCGCTCGCGTGGTCGGCGCGCGAGGGCACGATGACCCTCGAGGATGGGCGGCAATTCGCAGCGAGCCTGATCGTCGGCGCGGACGGGCTCCATTCGTGGGTACGCCAGGCCGCGGGCATCGTCGCCGAGCCGAAGTCGTATGGGCAGCAGGGGGTCATCGCGAATTTCGACTGCGAACTCGCGCATCACGGCTGCGCGCGACAGTGGTTCCACGACGACGGCAGCGTGCTCGCGTGGCTGCCGCTGCCCGGCCGCCGGATCTCGATTGTCTGGTCGGCGCCCGACGCGCTTGCGCGCGAATTGCTGGCGCTACCGCACGGCGAGCTGACCGCACGGGTAGCCGCCGCAGGTGGCAGTGCGCTCGGCGTGCTCTCGATGATCACGCCTCCGGCCGCGTTTCCGCTGGTGTCGCTTCGCCTGCCGACGTCCATCGCCCATCGGATGGCGCTCGTCGGTGATGCGGCACACGGGGTGCACCCGTTGGCCGGCCAGGGTGTTAATCTCGGTTTCGGCGACGCGCAGGCGCTTGCAAGCGTGCTGGCCGAACGAGGCCCGGTCGGCGATGCCGGCGCGCCGATCCTGCTCGAACGGTTCGCGCGCCGGCGTGCCGAGCCGGTGCTCGCAATGCACGCCGTTACCGATGGGCTCGTGCGTCTGTTCGGTCCGCGCACGCCGTGGCTTCGAACGCTGCGCAATGCGGGCCTGTCTGCGGTCGACCGGCTGCCGATGATCAAGCGCGCGCTCGCGCAGCCGGCGCTTCGCTAGCAAGTGACATCAACAGTATTTTTTGGAGAATGCAATGCAACGAATCGAGAACCGATGGACTCACCGCGCGTGCCGTGCGCTCGCCATCGGCGTCGCCGCGCTCACCTGTTCGATACCGATGGCGCTCGCGCAGAACGCATCCACCGTGCCCACGCAGAGCGCCACCAACACGCCTGCGCAAAGTGGTGAAGCCGCGGCAATCCGCAAGGCGCTCGAGCAGAAATTTCCGGGCGCGCAAATCAGCCATATCGAGAAATCGGGCTACCTCGGCCTGTACGAGGTGATGGTCGACGACAATCTCGTATACACGGATCCGAAGACGGCCTACCTCTTCGTCGGCTCGATGTACGACGCCGCGACGAAGCAGAATCTTACCGAGGCACGCTCGCGAAGGCTCAACCGGGTCGCGATCGACAAGCTGCCCTATGACCTTGCGTTCAAGCGCGTCAAGGGCGACGGTTCGCGCAAGCTCGTGATCTTCTCGGACGCGGACTGCCCGTTCTGCCATCGGCTGGAGACCGAGATGAAGGGACTCGACAACGTGACGATCTACACGTTCCTGTTCCCGATCGACCAGTTGCATCCGAACGCTGCGAAGAAGTCGAAGCAGATCTGGTGCTCGCAGGACAAGGCGAAGGCGTGGGACGAGTTCTTCGCGTCCGGCAAGCTGCCGGACAACAAGGGCGATTGCGGCGATCCTGTCGCCAGGACGCAGGCGCTCGGCAATTCGCTCAGGATCAACGCAACGCCGACGTTGATCTTCGCCGACGGCACGCTGATTCCCGGCGCGCTGCCGCTGCCGGACATCGAGAAGGAAATGGCGACCGCGGAGATCGAAGCGAAAAAACTCGCCGCCGCGCCGAAATAGCCTGCGTCAGCGACAAGCGGGCGACGAGGGCGGCTGCGCCTCGGGGGGCAGCGGCGACCGTATTGGCCCATGCGATCGCAAGCGGGTCGCCAACGAGCGGCCGCGCGGAGTGCATCCATGCTGCATGTGATCATTACCGGCGTGTCACAAGGGCTCGGCGAAGCGCTGGCGATCGAGTTGCTCGCGCGCGGCGCGCGCGTTCTCGGTGTCGGTAGGACGTCGTCCGGGCGGCTCGGAAGCGAGCGCTATCGGTTCGTTCGCAGCGATCTCGGTCAGGCCTCGATGCTTCCCGCGGTGCTGGAACCGGCGTTCGCCGCCATTGCGTCGGAACACCCGTCGAGCGTATGCCTGATCAACAACGCGGCGACGCTCGAGCCGGTCGGCGTACTGGGAACGTCGGAAGCGGATCACATCATGACGTCGCTCACCGTCAACCTCACGGCGCCCGTCGTCCTCGCGAGTATTTTCTGCGGCGTGTTCGGAAACGATGCGATCGAGCGTCGGATCATCAACGTCTCGTCGGGCGCGGCGCAAAGCGCGATCGCGGGCGAGGCTTTGTACTGCATCGCGAAGGCGGGGCTCGAGATGCTCACGCGCACGCTCGCAGCCGAGCACGCGTCGCCGCGATTTCGCGCGATCAGCCTGCGGCCTGGCGTCATGGATACGGCGATGCAGTCGTACGCGCGTACGCAACCGAAGGAACGGCTGCCGAGCGTCGACATGTTCAAGGGCTTCCATGCGGGCAGGCAACTCGTCGCACCCGATGTCGTCGCTCGGAAAATGGTCGATCGACTCGTGCTCGCGCCCGTCGACCACGGCCGCACGTACAGCTACGCCGAATTGTAATCCGCAGGCAAACGTAGTTACCGGTCCTCAAGCGGGCGATACGGGCGCAGCAGCACGCGATAACCGATGATGGCGCCCGGCGCGCCGGCCTGCCACACCAGGCAGTACCGCTCCGGCGTGCGGGCCTCGAAGGTGCCGCTGTCGGCGGTCGATTGCTCGCGCACGACCGGGGACAGCACGGCATTGTCTTCGCGGTAGCGAATGTCGAAGTCGAGCGACGCGCTGCTTTGATAGCGGTAGTCGAGACGATCGCCGATCATCATCCGCGCGCACTGCTCGTGCATCGCATAGGGCGCGATCACCAGCCGGTCGACGACGCGCGGCTCGCCGGGCTGCAGCGTCGGGATGGCGCACGATGCCACGCCGGCGGCTACGATAAACGTCATGACTCGTGCCGCCGCCGGTGAACGCGCCGACGGAAAATCTCGCGGTCGACGCGTCAAATCACGCGCGGCTCCCGGCCGCGAGGCGCCGGCGCAGCTCGACACGGTGCTTCTTCCAGCTTTCGGCAAGCACCGCGAAGCGCACGTGGTCGCGCCAGCGGCCCGCGATCTTGACGTAACGCGGTGAATAGCCTTCACGGGCAAAGCCGACGCGTTCGACGAGTGCGAGCGAGGGGCTGTTTGCGGGCTGCACGTTCGCTTCGATCCGATGCAGCTTGAGCTCGCGAAACGCGAAATCGAGCGCGAGTGCGAAGCCTTCGGTCATGTAGCCATCGCCCGCGAGCGACGCGAAGGCGTAGTAGCCGACGTAGGCGCTGTGGAAGGCGCCGCGAATGATTTCCGAGAAGTTGATGACACCGGCGAGCGCATCGTCCTCGTTGCGGATCACGAGGAAGCCGATATCCCTTGGCGTCGCGGCCGTCGGGTGATAGCGCGCGACGTACGCGGCATACGCGGTCGGGGTCTCGGGTGCCTGGACCCAGCCGCGGTGCAGCGCACGGCTTTGCCTCGCCTGCGCGATGAACGACCGCTGATCGGTTCGCCGCGGCGACCTCAGGTGGACCCGGTTGCCTTCGAGCGTCGCCGGGTTATTGCGCGTTGGCATAATCGCATTTTAGCGAACTGGAGAAATTCATTGAGCGCGTGGGTCGAAGGCCGAGTCGCGGGGCGGCGT
>JALYSS010000253.1 GCA_030854685.1 Pseudomonadota bacterium
CACCGCTGCAGCATCGTCCATCTGCCGCTTCAACTGGGCGAGCACCTCGTCGGTCTTGCCCTGGAGAAACAGCATCGCCGCGTGAACGTCCTCCTGATAGTCGGCAGCGGAGATCAGCGCGACGCAAGGTGCCGTGCAGCGCTGTATCTGGTGCAGCATGCACGGACGCGAACGGTTGGCGAAGACCGTGTTCTCGCACGTGCGAAGCTGGAAGACCTTCTGCAGCAGCGCGATGCCTTCGCGAACGGCGCCGGCGCTGGGGAACGGTCCGAAATACTTGTGCTTGCGGTCGAGGGCGCCGCGATGGAAACGCAATTGCGGAAACGCGTCGCCCGACAGGCAGATGTACGGATAGCTCTTGTCGTCGCGGAAGAGGATGTTGTAGCGCGGCTCGAGCGCCTTGATGTGGTTGTTTTCGAGCAGCAGTGCCTCGCCCTCGGAGCGCGCCGCCGTTGTCTCGACGCACGCGACCTGCGCGATCATCGCGGCGATCCGCGGCTCGTGACCGCTCTTCTGGAAGTAGCTCGCGACGCGCTTCTTCAAGTCGCGCGCCTTGCCGACGTAGAGCGCACCGCCCTTCGCGTCGAACATCCGGTAGACGCCGGGCAGGTGCGGCAGCGACGCGATGAGCTCGCGGGCATCGAACTGGGTCGCGCCGGCCTCGGCGTCGACAACGTGACGATTGTGGCGTGAAACCTTCGTCATGGCCTGGCGCGACCGAGATGGTCAGCGATGGCGTCGAACACGGAGCGGAACATTTGCGCCGTCAGGCGTCGCGTATTCGTGTTATAGCGGCTGCAATGGTAACTGTCGAAGAGCGCGCTGCCGTTCGCCAGCGGATGTCGCGCCGCGTGCCCGAATGCGAAATGGCTGCGGCGAAGGCCGAGCGCGAGCAGCGTGGCCTCGTGCGCGATGCGACCGAGCGCAAGCACGGCGCCGCCGTCGGGCAGCGCCGCAAGGTCGGCAGTGAGGTAATCATTGCAATTGCGCATCTCGCCCGGCAGCGGCTTGTTGCCGGGCGGCAGGCATTTGACGGAATTCGTGATCCGGCAATCGATGAGCGTCAGCGGATCGTCCAGCGTGCGCGACAGCGGTGACGAAGCGTAGCCGTACGCGTGCAGCGTCTCGTACAGCAGGATGCCGGCGAAATCGCCGGTGAACGGACGACCCGTCGCGTTCGCGCCGTGCAGACCCGGCGCGAGCCCGACGATGATCAGTCGCGCGACCGGATCGCCGTACGGCGGCACCGGCAGGCACCGGTACGCCGGATGCGCCGCGCGCACTTCATCGAGAAACGCCGCCAGACGAACGCAGCGCCGGCACGACGCGTCGTACGTCGGCGAGGCGATCGCGGCATCTGGCACAATGCCCGGCTTTTTCACGTCGTAAAATATCGGTCGTCGCTCATTCGCAATGCTACCGCCTGAAGCAGTTCTGGAAGTTCGCAAGCGGTTGCCCGCGAACGGATCGCGCAAGCCGCCGTTGCTCTTCGTCCATGGCGGCTACTGCGACGCGTGGTTCTGGGAGCCGTATTTTCTCCCGTGGTTCGCGGCACAGGGCTACCCGGCTTACGCATTGAGCCTTCGGGGCCACGGTGCGAGCGGTGGCGGGGACTCGCTGTTCGTCGCCGGACTCGAGGATTACGAGGTCGATGTCGAGCGTGTGGCCGGCACGCTGACGACGTCGCCGATTCTCATCGGCCATTCGATGGGTGCGGCGGTGGTCGAACGGATCGTTGCGAAGCGTCCGGTCCGCGGCGCCGCGTTGCTGGCGCCCGTGCCGCCCGCCGGACTGCTGCCCATTGCGACGCGCCTTGCGGCCTCGCATCCGGACTACCTGATGCACATGGGCAACGCCGATCCTTCGCGCCTCTCGGCCGACGTGCTGCACGCGCTGCGGCCGTTCTATTTCAGCGCCGGCGTGCCGCCGAAAGTGCTCGCCGAGGCGGCGCGCCATTTCAACGCCGAATCGCCCCGCGCGCTGCTCGACCTGTCGTTACGGCTGCACTGGGCGCTGCCGCAGAAAAACCTCATCCCGGTGTTCGTGCTCGGCGCGGAAGACGATCTGATCTGCACTCCCGATGATGTGAGGGCGACGGCGCGTCATCACAATGTCGACGCGACGATCCTGCCCGGACTCGCGCACCTGCTCATGCTGGAGCCGCAGTGGCAGCAGGCGGCGAAGGCGCTGGAGGGCTGGATCCGGACGCTGGACTGAAATCGGGGTCGGAAATCGGTGTCGGAGGTGTAATTCCACGTGACACCCAGCGATGCGAGAACCGATGCCGGAATTACACCTCCGACACCGATTTCAGTTCGGCCGCTTCTTGACGAACTCGGCGAATTCCGCGGCGGGCAGCGGCTTGCTGACCCAGTAGCCCTGGAAGCAGTGACAGCCGCGCACGTCGAGAAAGTCGAGTTGGGCGCGAGTTCCAACGCCCTCGGCGACGACCTTGAGGCCGAGGCCGCGCGCAAGGCCGATGATCGCCTCGGTGATCGCCGCATCTTGCTGGTCCGTTTCGAGGTCGGCGATGAACGAGATGTCGATCTTGAGCGTATCGATCGGGAAGTGCTTCAGGTGCGTGAGCGATGAATAGCCGGTGCCGAAGTCGTCGATCGCAACGGTGAATCCTTCGCCACGGAGCTGATGAAGCACCTTGCGGATCGCGTCGATGTCGTGCATCAGGCTCGTCTCGGTCACTTCGAGTTCGAGCCAGGCCGGCTCGCAGCCTTCGCCTCGGACGATCTCGGTGATCCGTTGCGCGAGGTCTTCGCGATAGAACTGCTTTGCCGACAGGTTGACCGATATCGTGAGCGGCATGCCAGCCTTGCGCCAGGCGACGCACTGCGCGGCGGCCGTCTTCAGCACCCAGTCGCCGAGCGCGTGAATCACGCCGGATTCCTCCGCGAGTGGAATGAAGACTTGTGGCGGCACGACGCCATGATCGGGATCGGTCCACCGTAACAGCGCCTCGGCCCCGACGATCGCGCGATCGGTGATGCGGACGATCGGCTGGTAGTGCAGCCTGAGCACGTCGTCCTTCAGCGCACCGCGCAGCGCCGTTTCCAGCGTGTGCTGGCGCAGGCGCCGTTCGGCAAGATCGGCGTCGAGGAATTGATACGTATTGCGCCCGAGTTCCTTCGAGCGGTACATCGCGACGTCCGCGTGCTTCATCAGCTCCTCGGGATCGTCGGAATCGTCCGGGAACACCGAAATCCCGATCGACGACGTCACGTAGATGTCGTGCTCCTCGATGCGGAACGGTTGCGAGATTGCTTCCTGCAGCTTCTGCGCGATTCGGCCCAGCACCTGCGGCTCGTCGAAGTCCTCGACGATGACCATGAACTCGTCGCCGCCAAGCCGCGCGAGCAGATCGGTTTCTCGCAGCGCCTCGGCCAGCGCGCGCGTCACGTGCTTCAGGAGCTCGTCGCCGATGCGGTGACCGAGCGTGTCGTTGACGTTCTTGAAGCGGTCGAGGTCGATGAACAAAACGCCCACGCGGCGTCCGCTGCGCCGTGACTGGGCGATCGCCTGCGTCAGCCGTTCGTGCAGCATCAACCGGTTGGGAAGGCCGGTCAGCGCGTCGCGCGTCGCCATGTACTGCAGGCGCTCTTCGGCCTGGATCCGCGAGCTCACGTCCTGCACGAACGAGAGGATCGACACCACCTTGCCGTCGTCGCCGACGAGCGCCGAGTGCCACCACTCGCACCAGATGGTGTTCCCGTCCTTGCGGTAATTCCTCGTGAGCGAAGTCTCGCGCGGTTCATGGCCCGACAACAGCCGGTTGATCAGCCCACCCATCGTCTCGCTGTCACCCTCGTGCAGCAGGGGGTTTTGCGTGATCGGCATGCCGAGCAAGGTTGCGCCGTCCCAGCCGAAGATGACTTCGGCCTGCGGCGACCAGCGCACGAGCTTCAGTTCGCGGTCCCATTCGAGAACCGCGAGCGGCGTGTTGCTGATATGCGACGACAGCATCCAGTTCGCGTGGCGCAGCGCGTCCTCGTTCTTCTTCTGATCGTGGATGTCGGTGTGTACCGCGTAGATGCCGATGACCTCGCCATCGTTGTCGCGATGCGGCGCGTAATGGATCGCCTCCCATTGCGATTCGCCCGAGGGCTGCGGCAGCCTGAGTTCGGTCGTCACGACTTCGCCGGTCAGCACGCGATCGAGCAGCGGCTTCAGCATGTCGAAGCGTGCGTTGCCGGCCACTTCGGTGATCGGGCGTCCCGTCAAGTCGTTGCGGCTCGCACCGAGCCATTTCTCGTTGTGGCCGTTCAGGAACCGGTAGCGATATTCGCGATCGATGTACGACACGCGCGCCGGCACATTGTCCATGATGAGCCGCAACTCGCCTTCGGAGGCCCGCAACGCCTCCTGCGCCTGCTTCAACCCATGGATGTCGTTCATCAACACGAACGCGCCGTGCACCTCGCCCGATGGGCCCGCATCCGGCACGACGCGGATCGTCATCCAGCGGCGCGCGCCATTCGCACCTGGCACGAGCCGATCGAACGCCGTCGATTCGCCTTCGAGCGCGCGCGAGAGCATCGCCTGCGCGCTCTGGTAGATCACCTGCCCCACGACGTCGCGTAGCCGCAGGTAGCCGACCTGGTCGACCGTCAGCCCGAAGTACTGGAGGAAGGCGCGATTGACGTAGTGGCAGCGCTCGTCGCGGTCGATGTAGGCAACCGGCGCGGGCACGCCGTCCATGATCGCGCGCAACTGCGACTCGCGTGCGGCCAACGCGTCCTGCGCGACTTTGAGGTCGGTGATGTCATGGCCGACGACGTATTCGCCGCGCACCGTGCCGTCGAGGTTCAGGTCCGGCACGCATCGCGCGCGAATCCAGCGCGTGCGGCCGACGACGTCGATCACCGAGCGCTCGTAGGTCAACGCCTCGCTCTTCATCGCACGGTCGCGGTCCGGCGTCAGCGCCTGCGAGCCCGCGACGCCCAGCACTTCCTCCGGCTTCTTGCCAAGCACCTCGTCGCGGGTCAAGCCATAAAGATCGAGGAACGCCTCGTTCACGAACACGTAACGGCGTTCGGCGTCGAGGTAGACGACGGGCTCGGGAATGTTGTCCGTGAAAAGCCGCAACTGCTTTTCGCGCGCGGCCAGTTCCTGTTCCGTCTGCTTGAGGTCGTGGATGTCGTACTCGGTGCAGTACAGTCCCCGCACCTTGCCCGTCGAGTCCAGGTCGGGCGCCATCCGCCCGTGCATCCAGCGTCGCTGACCGTTCGCGTTTTGTCCGATGCGCTCGTATTCGACGTGTTCACCCGCCTGCGCGCGCTTCAGCACCGGACGCAGGAATGCCGCGACGTCGGAAGCCATCACCTCGAACGGCGTCTTGCCGTAGATCTCGTCCTGCGGCTTGCACACCCAGTTGGCAAACGCCTGGTTGACGAACGTGTAGTGCAGGCTCTTGTCGAGATAGGCGATCGGGCCGGGAATGTTGTCCGCGAACAGGCGCAGTTGCTGCTGCTGCAATTTGAGCGCATCGCGGACGCGTATGTCATCCTCGATGTCGTTCCACACGACGAACGCGCCGCCGACGCGGCCCCCCATCTCGCGGTCGGGGAACAGCGTAACGCGCACCCAGCGCAATTCACCCGAAGCACGGCGCTCGCGACGCTCGTACGAAACCGTCGCGCCAGCGAAAGCGCGCTCGATGTAACCCTGCATTTCGGTCAATGCGTCCGACGGCAGGAAATCGCCCAGCGTGTGGCCGAGCAAATCGTCGGCCGGTACGTCGATCCAGTCGGCGAACGGCTTGTTGGCGAAGCGCAGCCGCAACTGGCGGTCGAAATGGAGGATCGGAAGGCCAACGCTGTCGGTCACGAGCCGCAGCCGGTGCTCGCGCTGGCCGGCCTCGAGCTCGAGGCGCTTCAGGTGGTCGACGTCGCTGTACGTCGCGAGGAAGCCGCGGATATGTCCCTGCTGGTTGCGATCCGGGTAGTAGTCGACGCGGATCCAGATCGGCTGGCGGCCCGGCATCGCGAGCTGCCATTCGTAGCCGGTGCGCTCGCCGCCGAGCGCGGCTTCGATGTAGGCGCGATAGAGCTGATAACTTTCGCGACCGAGCACCTCGATGATTTCACGACCGAGGACCTCGTCCGACCGCTTGCCGAACCAGTCGAGCAAAGCCTTGTTGACGAAGCGGTAGCGCTGGTTGAGGTCGACGTAGGCGAGCGGTGTGCCCAGCGCATTCAGCTTGCGCTGCGATAGCGCGAGCAGCGGGCCGCGTTCAAGCGCATCGCCGATCGTCTGCGGGACGGGCGCCAGATCGAGGCGGCTGATCGAGCGGGTGAGGGCCATTGTTGGTTTTCGGTATTCTCCCGAGCGGCAACTCAGACGGTGTCGCCGTCCAAAGGGCTACCCCTCGGGCCTGCGTCCATTCGTTTCCCGCGCCTCATTGCCTCGCGTGGCGACCATAAAAGCAAGGATCGGGCCTGCCCCGTCCGACCCGCCCGGCCATCTCCCGCGAACGGCCAGCGTCGGCCCGGGTACAATCCGCGTCACCAAAAAGCGCCGGGCGGCAGCACGGCACCGGCGGCCGCTGCGGCGACCGCCGACCCAACATCGGGCGAACGTCGCCGTTACTGCGCTCCGGTCGACCCGACATTCACGAACTGCCGATGCCTTCTTCGCCGACTGTGCGCGGTACCCTTATGCTGGCCTTGTCAATTGCGGCGCTCGCACCGCTTGGTGCGTCCGCCGCGGTAGGCCACCTCCCGGAACCGCCGGCGATCGGCTCGATTCCGATCGACTTCATCCTCTTCGCGCTGACGCTCGTCGGTGTCGCGCTCTTTCATCACCACACGATGAAGGTCGCGCTGACGGGGCTCGTCATCATCACGATCTTCAAGGTGCTGTTCTCGCCATTCGCCGAAGGCGCCGGCCCCGCGGGTCTCGCCGCGCATC
This sequence comes from Pseudomonadota bacterium, assembly GCA_030854685.1. Classification (GTDB taxonomy): domain Bacteria; phylum Pseudomonadota; class Gammaproteobacteria; order Burkholderiales; family Casimicrobiaceae; genus VBCG01. The sequence goes on from JALYSS010000253.1 coordinate 6,922, forward strand.
TCGGGAACGAATGGGTGTTGCTCACGAACCTGATCGGGCTGCTCCTCGGCTTTGCGCTGCTGTCGAAGCACTTCGAGGCGAGCAACGTTCCGGCGTGGCTGCCGCGATTGCTGCCGGACGACTGGAAAGGCGGCTTTGTCCTGCTGGTGATGATCTTCGTGCTGTCGTCGTTCCTCGACAACATCGCGGCGGCGCTGATCGGCGGCACGATCGCAGGCGTCGTGTTTCGCGGCAAGGTGCATATCGGATACCTCGCGGCGATCGTGGCGGCGTCGAATGCGGGCGGCTCGGGCAGCGTCGTCGGCGACACGACGACGACCATGATGTGGATCGACGGCGTCTCGCCGCTGGCCGTCCTGGAAGCCTACATCGCGGCGGCCGTCGCAATGGTGATTTTCGGGATCCCGGCCGCGATCCAGCAGCAGCGGCATTCGCCAATCACCCGCGACAGCGCCGCGAACATCCGGATCGACGGCGCGCGCGTCTTCATCGTCGCCGCCATCCTCGTCACGGCGATCGTCGTCAACGTCGTCGTCAACGTGGAGTTCAACGCGTGGTCCGACCGCTTTCCTTTCATCGGTTCCGCGGTCTGGATCGCGCTGCTCTTGTGCGTGCCGCTGCGCAAGCCCGCGTGGAGCGAACTCCCGGGCGCAGTCAGGGGCTCGATTTTCCTCCTGTCGCTCGTGCTCGCCGCGTCGATGATGCCGGTGCAGAAGCTGCCGGACGCGTCGTGGCATGCAGCACTCGGCCTCGGATTCGTGTCCGCGGTGTTCGACAACATTCCGCTGACGGCGCTCGCGTTGAAGCAAGGCGGCTACGACTGGGGATTTGTCGCCTTCGCCGTCGGCTTCGGTGGCTCGATGATCTGGTTCGGATCGTCCGCCGGCGTCGCATTGACCAATCTCTTTCCGGATTCGAAGTCGGTGTTCGCGTGGTTGCGCGGCGGCTGGCACGTCGCCATCGCCTATGTCATCGGTTTCGCGGTGATGCTCGCGGTACAAGGGTGGTCGCCTGACGCGCCGCATCGTCCACCGCCGAACCGCGCGCCTGCCTCGGCAGCGCCGGCCGCGTAGGAGCATGCCGACGCGATGATCGGGGACTGTCGGACTCCATCAGCTCGTTGCGGCCATTGGCATCGCGGATGTGAGTTCCTGACGTTCGGCCCCGGCAGTTATCCGAATCTGCCCGGAGCCCTGAACAACAGGGTATCGTCGGGTCGCCGGATTGCAAACAATTTCCCTTATAACGCGCCGCCGACCCGGGACTGTAAATAACGTCATTTCA
>JALYSS010000298.1 GCA_030854685.1 Pseudomonadota bacterium
GATCCGGTAATTGGGGTCAGAGCCGTAATACTTTGCGAAGCCGTTGCGCAAAGTATTACGGCTCTGACCCCAATTACCTGCGTAGCCGTTGCGCAAAGTATTACGGCTCTGACCCCAATTACCACCGCTAGCCTCCACCGCTCCGCTGGCTGGTGAGCGAATCTGTACGATGACGAACCGGATGCCTCGAATTGGGCACGTCCGGGTCTGTGAGGGATGAGGGCGGTAACGTCCTCACCTGCTCCGACACCAATCAATATGCGCCGCACCCAATCGATGCCGTTGCCGGCCGAATCGCATGTCCCGAGCACGCAGCGCGGTGACTGGCAGACGATCCGCACGCTGCTGCCATACCTGTGGGGCTACCGTGGCCGCATAGCGGCGGCGCTGACGTGCCTCGTGCTCGCGAAGGTCGCGAACGTCGGCGTGCCGGTGCTGATGAAGAAGATCGTCGATAGCCTCGACCCGCGCGTCGCCGTGCTGGCCGTCCCGCTCGCGCTGCTGGTCGCTTACGGACTGCTGCGGTTATCGACGACGGCGTTCACCGAGTTGCGCGAATTCCTGTTCGCGAAGGTGACGCAGCGCGCCGTGCGGCGGATCGCCCTCACGGTATTCCGGCACCTGCACGCGTTGTCGCTGCGGTTTCATCTCGCGCGGCAAACGGGCGGCCTCACGCGCGACGTCGAACGGGGGCAGCGCGGCATTACGACGCTGATCAGTTTCGCGCTGTTCTCGATTCTGCCGACGCTCGTCGAGATTTCGCTGGTCTCGGCCATCCTGATCGCGCGCTACGACTGGACGTTCATGGCGATCACGGCCGTCGCGCTCGCGCTCTACATCCTGTTCACAATCACGATCACCGAATGGCGCACCCATTTCCGGCGCGAGATGAACGAGCTCGACTCGAAGGCGAACACACGCGCGATCGACAGTCTGCTGAATTACGAGACAGTCAAGTATTTCGGCAACGAGGAGTGGGAGGCTGCGCGCTATGACCAAAGCCTGCAGCGCTGGGAACGTGCCGCGGTGCTCTCCCAGACGTCACTTTCGGCACTCAACATCGGGCAAAGCGCAATCATCGCGATCGCGGTGGCGTTGATCATGTGGCGCGCGACGGTGGGTGTCGTCGCGGGAACGATGACCATCGGCGATCTCGTGCTCGTCAACGCATTCATGCTCCAGCTCTACATCCCGCTCAACTTCCTCGGCGTCATCTATCGGGAAATCAAGCAGGCGCTTGCCGACATGGAGCGATTGTTCCGCCTGATCGACGAGCACGCCGAGATCACCGATCGGTCCGGTGCCCGGCCGCTCGTCGTGCGCGGTGCCGAGGTGCGCTTCGACCACGTCGATTTCAGCTACGAGCCGAACCGCCAGATCCTGCACGACGTGACGTTCACGATTCCGGCGGGGCATAACGTCGCCGTCGTCGGCCCGTCGGGCTCCGGAAAATCGACGCTTGCGCGCCTGCTGTACCGGTTCTACGACCTCGCGGCCGGACGCATCACGATCGACGGCCAGGACATCCGCGACGTTCACCAGGCGACATTGCGCGCGGCGATCGCGATCGTGCCGCAGGACACGGTGCTCTTCAACGACACGATCGAATACAACATCACGTACGGACGACCCGGTGCTGCGCATGATGAAATCGTGCAGGCGGCGAGACTCGCGCAGATCCACGATTTCGTGTCGCGACTGCCCGAAGGTTACGCGACGCCGGTCGGTGAACGCGGACTCAAGCTGTCGGGTGGCGAGAAGCAGCGGGTGGCGATTGCGCGCGCGATTCTCAAGCGCCCCGCGATCCTGATCTTCGATGAAGCGACGTCCGCGCTCGATTCCCGTTCCGAGAAGGCGATCCAGGCCGAGCTCAAGCTGATCGCGCGCGACCGCACGTCACTCACGATCGCGCACCGGCTGTCGACGATCATCGACGCTGACGAGATCCTCGTGCTCGAGCATGGCCGTATCGTCGAGCGGGGCACGCATGTTGCTCTCCTTGCTGCCAATGGCGTTTATGCGCGTATGTGGCGGTTGCAGCAGGACGAGCGGCGCGATGCTTCCGTACCTCCGGACGCCGGAGATTCCCGGCCTCCGGAGCCGGTCGAACCGCACGAACTGAACCCCGCGCCGGCGGCCGCCGCGGCCGCGACGCTGCGCAGCGTTTCGTAAGCACCTGATTTTAATTACCTGTTGACTGCAGGGTCGTCTCCGTGCGATAAACTCGCGGAAACTGTTGAGAGTTCTGCTGATGAAACGTCTGCTATCGGTTGTTTTTGCGGGTCTTGTGGCGGGCTCGGTGTGGGGGGCACCGGTGTCGCCGGATCCGGCTCGGCTCAAGCTGGCGTCGGCGAACGTCCTGGTCCTCGACGCTGCCGAAGATCGTCAGATTTACGCAAAAGCGGCAGATGAAGTGACGCCGATCGCGTCGGTCACCAAGCTGATGACGGCGATGGTCGTGCTCGATGCGCAGCAGTCGCTCGACGAAACTCTCGACATCGACATGGGCGACTTCGACTACCTGAAGGGGAGTCGCTCGCGCCTGCGCATGGGGACGACACTGTCCCGCCGTGAAATGCTGCGCCTTGCCCTGATGTCGTCGGAGAATCGCGCCGCGTCATCGCTTGCGCGCCATTACCAGGGCGGCACGCAGGCGTTCGTCGCCGCAATGAATTTCAAGGCGGCGTCGCTCGGCCTGTCGCATACGCACTACTCCGATCCGACGGGGCTCTCGCCCGAGAACGTGTCGACGGCGAGCGATCTCGCGAAGCTCGTGCAGGCCGCTGCCGAATACCCGATGATTCGCGAGTTCACGACGACGCCTTCGCAGCTCGTCGAAATGACGCCGACGGGCAAGACGCTCGGCTTCAACAATTCCAACGCGCTGGTGAAGAACCAGGCGTGGGACATCACGCTGCAGAAGACCGGCTACATCCGCGAGGCGGGCAAGTGCGTCGTCATGCTCGTGAACATCGCCAGCAAGCCGTTTGTGATCGTGCTGCTCGACTCGCTTGGCCAGTACACGCGCATCGCGGATGCGCAGCGCGTCAAGCACTGGCTCGAAACGGGCGAATCGCTTGCGATGGCGCCGGTCAGGGTCGCGCACGCGGTGAAAGTCCGTGCGACCTCGCGCACCCGGTATCGCGCGCGCGTCAGGCACGGCACGTTTACGCCGCGCCTGATCAAGGTCTCGCAGAAGCGCTAGCGAAAGGCGCGCTCCGGCGAGCGCCGCGATCAACCTCCTTTGCGGCGGTGTTGGTCGTAAAGCTCGCTTGCGTGCGCGCGCGTTTTCGACGTGATTTCGCTGCCGGCGAGCATTCGCGCGAGCTCGTCGACGCGCGCAGCGCGCGCAAGCGCCATGAGTTCGCTCGTCACGTGCTCGCCGTTGCCGGTCTTCACGACGCGAAAATGATGATCGGCATGCGCGGCCACTTGCGGCAGATGCGTCACGCATAGCACCTGGCGGCGCTCGCCGAGCGTCTGCAGCATGCGGCCGACGGTGGCGGCGACTGCGCCGCCGATCCCCGTGTCGACTTCGTCGAAAACGAGCGTGGGCGCCCGTCCGACCTCGCTGGCGGCGATCTGAATCGCGAGCGCCACGCGCGACAGCTCGCCTCCCGAGGCGATGCGCGACAAGGGGCCGAGTGCCTGCTTCGGATGCGTCGCGATCCGGAACACGACGGACTCGCGCCCGAAGCTCGCGGCTGTCGATGCCGGTTCCAGCGCGACATCGAACCGGCCGCCGGTCATCGCGAGTTCCTGCATCGTCGCCGTGACGCGATGCGCGAGCGCCGGCGCGGCTGCGACGCGTTTCGACGACAGCGTCGCGGCGAGCTGGTCGTAGCGTTCGCCCGCTTTGTCTGCAGCGCGCGCAAGCGCTTCCGCATCCGCGGCTTCCGTGAGCTCCGACAGGCGCTCGGCGATCGACTGCGCGAGACCCTGCAGCGCCTCCGGCCGCACGCGATGTTTCCGCGCGGCATCGTGAATCGCGGAGAGCCGCTGCTCGACGCGCGCGAGTTCGTCCGGATCGAGATCGAGCCGCCGCCGGTACTCACGCACCGCGCGCGCGGCCTCGTCGAGTTGAATCGCGGCGGGTGCGAGCAACGCCACGATGTCGGCCAGCGCAGGATCATCCTGGCTCGCGTGCGCAAGCTTCTGCACGATGCGCGCAAGGCGCCGCCCCAGCGCGTCGTCGCCTTCGACCAGCGCCTCCTCCGCCTGCGTCGTCGCTTCGATCAATCCGGCCGCATTGGCGAGGCGACGCTGCGTCGCGCCGAGCGTCGCCCACTCATCGGGTGCAAGGCCGAGCTCCGCGAGTTCGCGTTGGCGCTCATCGAGCGTCTCGCGCTCGGTCGCGAAGGCCTGCGCAGCAGTCGCGGCGGCGTCGCGACGCTCGATCGCGGCGCGCGAGGCGTGCCATGCTTCCGCGACGTCCCGTGTCAAGACAGTGAAGCCGCCGAATTCGTCGAGCAGCGTGCGCTGCGCCTCCGCGCCGACCAGTGTCTGGTGCGCGTGCTGGCCGTGCAAGTCGAGGAGCTGCGCGCCCAACGCGACCAATTGGCTGAGCGTCGCCGGCCGCCCGTTGATCCACGCGCGGCTTCGGCCCTGCGCTTCCTGCACGCGTCGCAGCAGCAACTCGCCGCCGGCATCCAGTTGCTCGGCTTCGAGCCAGCTTGCGACGGAAGGCGTATCGCCGATGTCGAACACGGCGGCGAGTTCCGCCCGCGCGGCACCCGGCCGAAGCTGTCGCAGTTCGAAGCGATCGCCGAGCAACAGGCCGAGTGCGTCGAGCAGGATCGACTTGCCGGCGCCCGTTTCTCCGGTCAGCACGGTGAAGCCCGGTCCGAAGTCGATGTCGAGCGTCTCGACGACGACGAAATTGCGAATCGACAGCGCGCGCAGCATCGCGTCAGCGACGGCGGTCGCCATTCACGGACGATCGCCGGGTGTCAATCGCTCCGGCGTTTCGCTCCAGTGCAGCTTCTCCCGCAGCATCGCGAAATAGTCATGATATTCCGGATGGAGGAAGCGCGCGGTGTGCGGCGCTCGCCGCGCCGTCACCCGGTCACCCTCGGCGAGTTCGAAGTGCGCCTGTCCGTCGCAATGAACCGCGGCATCGCGGCCCCGGCTCACGGTGATGTCGATCGTCGAGCGATCGGGCACGGCGATCGGCCGATGCGTGAGCGCGTGCGGCGCGATCGGCACCAGCGCGAAGGCGGGGACCTCGGGCGCAATGATCGGGCCACCGGTCGACAGCGCATACGCGGTCGAGCCCGTCGGCGTGGCGACGATGACGCCGTCGGCGCGCATCGCGTAGACGAAGCGGCCATCGATTTCGACGGCGCACTCGATCATGCTGCCGAGTGCCCCGCGATTGACGACGACCTCGTTCAATGCCGGTGCGAACGCCTCGGTGCCGTCGGCCCGCGTGAGGGTGACCGCGAGCAGCGTTCGCCGCTCCTCGGTGTAATGACCGTCGAGCATCGCGGCGAGCGTCGGCTCCATCCGCGCCACCGGAATGTCCGTCAGGAAACCGAGGCGACCAAGGTTGACTCCGATGACCGGCACGTCGTGGGGTGCGAGCCGCCGCGCGACGGAGAGCATCGTGCCGTCGCCGCCCAGCACAATCCCGAGATCGATGGCTCCGGGTAGCACGTCGTCGGCCAGTGTCGTGGTGCCGTCGACGCTCGCGAATGCGGCGGTGTCCGCATCGAGCAAAACCACGTGTCCCCGCGCGTGCAGGAAGGCGGCGAGTGCTGCCACCGGCACCATCGCACCCGACTCACCATGGCGCCCGATGAGCGCGATCCGACGGAAGCGTTCCGGCGAGCGGATGAACATTCGGCGATTAAACCATAGGGCGACGCCACGGCGCCGTCGGCCGCTCGGCCGAGGCGGCGGTCCCGCGAAGTGCGGCAAGGTAATATAGGCACATGGTGCGAACGAGTAACGCGCGCCTTGCGCATCGCCTTTTCGGCTTCGCAACGCACGCGTGGACATAGCGTGAACAGGCCCTGGATGCTCGATGCGCGCGCGCAACATCTGCTGAAAACCCTCGTCGAGCGATACGTTGTCGAAGGGCAGCCGGTCGGCTCGCGCGCCTTGTCGCGCCATTCCGGCCTCGACCTTTCGCCGGCCACGATCCGCAACGTCATGGCGGATCTCGAGGAAATGGGTCTCGTCGCGAGCCCGCATACGTCGGCCGGACGCGTTCCGACGCCGCGCGGCTACCGGTTCTTCGTCGACAGCCTGATGGTCGTGCAGCCGCTCGAGGACGTCGAGATTCATCGCCTCGAAGGCGAGCTCAATGCCGATCGTCCGCAGCAGATCGTCAACGCGGCGGCGTCGCTCCTGTCACAGCTTACGCAATTCGCCGGCGTTGTCGCGACGCCGAAGCGGCGCGAGGCTTCGTTCAGGCATCTCGAGTTCATGCGGCTCTCGGATCGGCGCGTCCTGCTGATCATCGTGATGCCGGAAGGCGACGTGCAGAATCGCATCCTGCATACCGAGCGGTCGTACACGCCGTCGCAGCTCACGGAGGCGACGAATTTCTTCAACCAGAATTTTGCCGGCCAGACGTTCAACGGCATTCGCGATCGATTGGCGGACGAGTTGCGGGCGCTCCGCGAGGACATCGCGGACCTGATGAAGGCCGCCGTCGACGCGGGCGCAGGCGCGCTCGCGCAGGGCGACGCGCTGGTTGTCACGGGCGAGCGCAACCTGCTGAACGCCGAAGACCTTGCGTCCAATATGCAGCGGCTGCGGCGACTTTTCGACCTGTTCGAGCAAAAGACGTCGCTGCTGCACCTGCTCGACATCTCGCAGCGCGCGCCCGGCGTCCAGATCTACATCGGCGGCGAATCCGGGCTCGTGCCGCTCGACGAATGCAGCGTCGTGACCGCGAGCTACGAGGTGAACGGACAGGTGATCGGCACGCTCGGCGTCATCGGCCCCACGCGAATGGCGTACGAGCGCGTGATTCCGATCGTGGACGTCACGGCGAAGCTGCTGTCGAACGCGCTGTCGCGCGAACTCGCCGACGACTGAGCCGTGCGCGGCGCGTTCCGCTTCGGGCCTTTCGTAGAGGGTTGGTTTTTCTGTCCTCTGATACCTGATACCTGACATGTATCGTCTCGAGCCGCCGTTCGCGCACGACCGCGTTCCGCGCGTCGGCGTGTTGCTCGTCAACCTGGGCACGCCCGATGCGCCGACGCCTGCCGCGGTCAGGAAGTACCTGGCCGAATTCCTGAGCGATCCGCGCGTGATCGAAATCCCTCCGTTTGCCTGGCAGCCCGTGCTGCACGGCGTCGTGCTGCGGACGCGACCCTCGAAATCGGCGGTACGCTACGCGGCGATCTGGACGAAGGACGGCTCGCCGCTCGCGATCCATGCGAACAAGCAGAGGGTGCTGCTGGCGGGCTATCTCGGCCAGCGGCTGAAGACGCTCGGGCTTCCCGCCGATCTGGCGATCATCGAGCAGGCCATGCGTTACGGCAATCCGCCGCTCGGCGCGGCGATCGAGCGCTTGCGGACGGCGGGCTGCGATCGCATCCTGGTGG
>JALYSS010000009.1 GCA_030854685.1 Pseudomonadota bacterium
GGTCAGAGATGTATTTCCCAACGCGATTCGTTCACGGGGCAACGTCGATCCGGGAAATACATCTCTGACCCCGATTTCGGATCTCGGCACGGTGCCATGCGAGGAGCCCGGGAAGGTAGATGATGAGGTCGCGCAGCCGGCGCGCCGCTGCGAGCGCCAGCGACGTCGACGCGTCGATCCCGAGCGCCGCCCCAATGAGCAGGAATCCGCCCTCCTGGATACCGAGCGCGGCGGGCACCACGAAAGCCGCGCTGCTGATCGCCTGGATCAACGCTTCGATCACGATTGCATCGTAAAGGTCGCGCGGCTGACCGAGAAAGTACAGCGCAAGCCAGATCTCTCCCGCACCCAGTATCCACGCGACAAGTTGCCACGCGACGCAGGCGCCGACGTCCCCGCGACGCTCGTAGACTCGTCGCAGCGCACGGTCAAGCCGCAGCGACCGTGCCCTTGTCGCTCCGAGCTTGCCCACGAAGAGTCGATCGACGAGCCCCGTCATGGCCGCAAGACCACCGGCCCGCTGGACCAGCACGAATCCCGCGCCGAGCGCAAGCATGACGCCGGCGACCGTCAGGAGCCGTGCGGCGACCACCGATGTGTGTCCGACCGCGAACAGCATGCAGAGTCCGGCCAGCGCGAATACCGATTGACTGAGTACCGACAGCGCCATGTCGGCGGCCACGCTGGCCGCTGCGTCGGCACGCGATGCGACAGTGCGGCAGAGGACGCGGTACGCCGCGATCTCGCCGCCGATGCGAGCCACCGGCAGCACGCCATTGACCGATTCCCGGATCCACACCGCATGCGCCAGGACGCGCACGCGCGGACGCTGCGACACCGGCAACAGGCGTCGCCATGCAACGGCATTGACGATCATGGGAAAGACGTGAAAGCCGCCGGCGACGACCAGGCCGGGAACCGCGGCGAAAACGAGCTCGGCGATGCGTCCGATATTCGCACGCACAAAAAGCGTCGCCGCGAGCGCCAGCCCGACGATCGCCAGCACGCGCGCGATGCGCTTCATTGCGCCACGAAGTCCGAGTACCCTCCGGTCCGGATCCCAGTGGCGCGTACGAGCGTCCCGGTGTCGGGCGCGATCAGCGCCGCGAGTTCCTCCGCATATCCGCATGCGCTCGCAGCGCCCGCGAATCCATCCGCGGTTGCGGGGTGCATGTAGATCTCGGTGATTCCCTCGGGCAGGTGTCGCAGCACGCCCGCTATTCGCTGTTCCGTCATCGCACCGGACCAGGCAACGCCGAATACCTGTCCGGGCGTCATCACGCGGGAACGACGTAGCCTGCGGCGAAGCAGCCGCGCCCACGGGTCGGCGAGCCAATCGCGGCGATGACGCCGGGCGGGATCGATGCGATTCAGGATCGTCCTGGGTTCCAGAGGCACGCGCACCGCGTGCATCCCGTATCGCTTCCCGATCGCGATCAGCGGACCTGCGATGGTCGGATGCACGTGGAAATGATGATGCGCATTGACGTGGTCGAGCGGCAGGCCGGTCGCTCGAAACGCGGCGAATTGCGCCTCGATTTCCGTCGCGAGTTGCCGCCGCGCCGCCGAGCGGAAGAAGATATTTCGACCGGCTTTCGTCAGGTCGTGGTGCAGGCGGCCGTCCGCGTCGACAAGGTCGGGAATCGCCGCAGGCGGCAGCATCGGTTGGCCATCGACGAGCACCAGATGCAGCCCGACACGCAGCGACGGCAGGCGACGCGCCCGCGCGATCGCATCGTCAACCGCCGCGCCGCCCATCATGAGGCTCGCGGCGGTCAGGATCCCCTGCGTATGCGCGAGCTCGACCGCCGCGTTGACCTCCGGCGCCAGGCCAAAATCGTCGGCGGTGACGATCAGCGCCTTCAGTGCGCCACCCGCCGCTCGCGGAGAAAGCGGAAGAACTCGATCCCCTCGCGGAGGCGCCGCTTCATCATCTGCGGACTCTTCACCATTTCGCTGACGATCGACGCGATCTTGTCGCTGCGGAAATAAAAGCGCCGGTAGAACGTCTCCACCGAATCGAAGATTTCGGTGTGCGTGAGGTGCGGATAGTGGAGCGGAGCGATCTGCACGCCGTGCGCGTCGACCAGGTCCGCGTTCGCATCGTCGAGCCAGCCGTTGTCGAGCGCCTGTTGATAGAGGTACGTCCCCGGATAGGGCGCTGCGAGCGACACCTGGATCGTGTGCGGATTGATGTCGGTGGCGAAACGTATCGTCTCCTCGATCGTCTCGCGGGTTTCGCCCGGAAGGCCCATGATGAACGTGCCGTGAATCGTGATGCCGAGGTCGTGGCAGTCCCGGGTGAATCGTCGCGCGAACTCGACGCGCATGCCCTTCTTGATGTTGAAGAGGATCTGCTGGTTGCCGGTTTCATAGCCGACCAGCAAAAGGCGCAGGCCGTTGTCGCGCATGACCTTCAGCGTTTCGCGGGGCACGTTGGCCTTGGCGTTGCACGACCACGTGATGCCAAGCTTGCCGAGTTCCCTGGCGATCGCCTCGGCGCGGGGCAGATCGTCGGTGAACGTGTCGTCGTCGAAGAAGAATTCCTTCACCTGCGGGAGCGCCTTTTGCGCCCAGGCGATTTCCTCGACGACATGCCCGACGCTGCGCGTTCGGTAACGATGGCCGCCGACCGTCTGCGGCCACAGGCAGAACGTGCAGTGCGACTTGCAGCCGCGCCCCGTGTAGAGCGACACGTAGGGATGCTTCAGGTAGCCGATGAAGTATTTCTCGATCTCGAGGTCGCGCTTGTACACCGGCGTGACGAATGGCAGCGCATCCATGTTCTCCAGCACCGCACGCGGCGCGTTGTGGATGATGCTCCCCTCGGCGTTGCGCCAGGAAAGCCCGGTAATACTGCGGAACTCACGTCCCTCGGCGACTTCCTTGATCGTGAAGTCGAACTCGTTGCCGGCGACGAAGTCGACCGCTCTCGACGCGCCCAAGCTTCCCGAAGGATCGACGGCGACTTTCGCGCCGATGAGGCCCGCCTTCAGGTCGGGATTGGCCGCTTTCATCGCCTCGACCGTCTTGACGTCCGACGCGAACGACGGCGCCGACGTATGCAGGACGGCGAGGTCGAATTCACGCGTCCTCGACACGATGTCGGCGAGCTTCACGCCGTGCGGGGGCGCGTCGATCAGCGTGCTGCCCTCGACCAATGCGGCGGGCTGCGCGAGCCACGTCGGATACCAGAAAGAGCGGATCTCGCGCCGCGCCTGGTAGCGCGAGCCCGCGCCGCCGTCGAATCCGTCGAACGAAGGTGCCTGCAGGAACAGCGTACGCATCATGTTTTCGGCTCTCCGTGGGAAACCAGCGTGCCGTCGGCGCGCACGTCATAGCGATGACCACGCCAACTGACGGCGTCGACGAAAAAGCTCGCGACATAGACCGCGAACGAAAGCAGGTCGCGCGCGGGGCCGAGCCACCCTGACTTCGAGCGGACACCCAAAGTATGATCAACCTGTACTTGCAGGACAAGGCGGCAGGCCATTGCAACAATGATAACGGCGGCTCCGGGCATCGAAAAGCCGGCGACCCCCGCGCCGAGAATCGCAAAGGGCAGCGGATGGGTGATGAACAAGCCCGTGTAGCCCACTGGGCTCGCCGCGCGCAGCGTCCGCGCCCAACGCAGCTCGTGGCGCAGCAAGTCGCCCACGTCGCGTTCCGAACACGCGTGACCAACGACCAGGGGCGGTATCGCGACGGACATGCCGGCGGCGCGAACCGCCTCGCCCATCGCCTGGTCATCGGCGAGATGGCCCAGGAACGCATCGAATCCGCCGATCGCGGCCAGTGTTTCGCGCCGCAGCGCGATCGTCGATCCGAAGCACGGTCGCGCAAGCCCCAGCGCCAGCCCAACCAGGACATTGGGCAGGAACTGATAGTCGATCGCCATGGCGGAAAGTCGCGCCCACGTGCCGCCGCGGACGCTACCGCGGTACAGGTACGTGACGAGGCCGACGCCAGGTTGCGCCAGTGCTGCGACGGTTCGGGTCAGATAATCGCGTCCCACGACGATGTCGCTGTCCGCAATCACGACCACGTCGTGCCGGATGTGTTCCTGCATGCCGAGCAGGTTCGCGACCTTGGGATTCGGCCCGCGCGGTCCGTTGTTCACGCACAGCCGAAGGTCGCGACCGGGGTGCGCGATCACCAATCGGTTGACGACCGCGACGGCCGCGTCGCTCGCGTCCTGGACGCCGAGCAGCAATTGCACCGGACCCGGATAGTCCTGGTCGCAAAAGGATCCCAGGTCGTCGTACAGCCCCGCTTCGGCGCCGTGCAGCGGCTTGATGATCGTGACGCCCGGAGCTTGCGCGAGGATCGGCGCGGCGCCGGACGTGAAACGGTGCACCAGCACCGCGGCAGCGAGCGCGTAGGCGCAGCCGAGCGCCACCAGCGTGAAGCAGACGGTCGCGATCCAGAATGCGAAAATGTCAGGCATGAATTATCGCAATCGCGCACTTTGCACCACGCGTGCGAGTGCAATGATCGCTGTATCGTGCTTGCTGCTCGGGGGGTGTGCGAGCCTGCCGGCCGGCGAACGCGCGAGCGACGATCCGCTCGAGCCGCTGAACCGCGCGGTTTTCGATGTCAACAACTCGCTGGATGACGCGCTCATCAAGCCGGTGGCCGAGGTCTACCGCGCTGCGGTTCCCGCATTCGTCCGTGAGCGCATTCGAGCGGTCATCGATAATCTCGCGGAACCGCGGATTTTCGCCAACGACGTGCTGCAAGGTCGGTTCAACGCCGCCGGATACACGTTCGCGCGCTTTTTTCTCAACACGATCGTCGGCGTTGGCGGCACGTTCGATTTCGCCACGATGCACGGATTGGCAAAGCAGACGGGCGATTTCGGCCAGACGCTCTACGCGTGGGGTGTCGACGACGGCCCGTATCTCGTGCTGCTGTTTTTCGGTCCCTCGAACTTCCGTGACGCCTTGGGCCTCGGCGTCGATCTCGTGACGACCTCGCCGGCGCTGGTTTTCACCGGTCATTCCGACAAGGTAGCCAGCGTCGTGCTGGGCGTGGTGGATGGCATCGACCTCCGCTCGCGGAACATCGAGACCCTCGACGCGATCAAGGCGAGCTCGCTCGACTTCTACACGCATTTCAAGAGCATCGCGAGGCAGTATCGCGCAGCCCAACTTCGCGAGGCCCGCGGACTCGAAGCCGCGCCACCCCAGCTGGTCGATCCGGATGCGCCGGCGACGGATCCGCCACCTTAGCGGACATGCTCTTTGCATCGCGCGGCGCAACCACGATACGGATTCTCGACCGTGATCAACTCGCCGGGACCGATTGCAGGAGCTTGTCGGCCTGCCGTCGCAGCGTATCGACGAGCACGTTCGGGCCACCCGAATCGAGAATCGCGCCAAATTCCGAGCGCCGTGTCGCAAGCTCGCTGATCGAGCCGGCGAGGTAGACGTCGACGACCTTCCAGGTGGCGCCGGATTTTCGCATCAGGTAGTTCAGCGGAACCGGCACTCCGCTCGACGGGATAATCCGCGTGTGCACGATGCTCCCGGTATTGCGTGTTTCGACCGCCGGGTCCACTTCAAAGCGTTCGCCGCCATATCCGTCGAAGCGGTTGGCATAGGTGGCGATCGTCATGCGCGTGAATGCGTCGATCAGCGCGGCCTGCTGATCCGCGGCGATCGAATTCCACGGCGGACCGACCGAGATCCGCGTCATCGCCGCCAGGTCGAAAGTTGCATGAATCGCCGGCGCAAGCGCGTCGTAACGGCCGTGAACGCCGAGCTCCCTGGCGCGCCGCATCACGCTTAGCAGCGAATCGTAGAACGCGCGAATCGGCGCTGTGACAACCTCCGGCTTATCGTCCGCTCCAAACGCGGGCGATGCCCATGCGCCAATCGCCGCGCTGGCCGCACGCAAGGCCTGGCGGCGGTTCAAGGGAGCTTCTCGGCGCCATGATCGACCGGCCCCGTCCAATGCGACACATGCGACGCCACGTCGGAGGCAGTCGCCGTTATCGGGGCGCCCGCTGGCGTTCCGAGATACAGGAACCCCACAATCGCGTCCTCTGCACGCAATCCCAGCGCGCGCTTGACGGTATCGTCGTACGCGGGCGCCCCGGTACGCCAGAAGCCGCCGAAACCGAGCGCGTGCGCAGCGACAAGCATGTTCTGCGCGGCGGCGCCGGCCGCGATGACCTGCTCGACGGGTGGAACGCCGCGGTGCTCGCGCAACTTTGCAGCGACGACGACGATCAGCGGCGCGCGCAGGGGCTTCGCGCGCTCCTTGACCACGGCAGGTTCCGCGACGCCGGGCTCGCGCCGGCGCAGTGCACCGGCAAGCACGTCGCCAAGGGCCTCGCGTGCAGCACCGTCGATGAGTATGAATTGCCACGGCCGCAATCTGCCGTGGTCGGGTGCGCGGATCGCGGCATGCAGCATTTGATCGAGCGCATGCGCGTCGGGTGCCGGAGCGACGAGGCCCGCTGGACTTGCGCGCGTCGTCAGTGCGTCGATCGCATCCACCGGTCCAGGTCTCAATGGATCGTCACGCCGATTCGCGCGCGGTCATCGCAGCGCTCGCAGCGCCGATCGCCTCCGACGGGGTCGCAACGTCGATCGCCTGTTGTCGACCGGTTGCGCGCGTGCCGCTTTGCAAGCCGGCCAGTCGGGACAGCGGCTGGTTGGCGGCGCCTCGCAGCGTCAACGCCAGACCGGCGCCGATCAGCGCGCATCCGGCCAATGACCGCTGGCGCATCCCCAAAAGCGCCAGCACCGTTCCGCTCAGCATGGCCGCTACCCGTATCGCCGGCGCCCACTTGTCGTGCAGGAACTCCGGCCGCGCGTCGGGTTTACCCGCGCCATTTTGCAGACTGGAAATGGATTCGGCGTTGTCGTGCACGACCAGCCGGTCTTCGACCTCTAACACGCCCCACACCGTTCGTATGGCGTCGAGCAGGCGCTGGGCTTCGTATTTGAGCACCGGTCCGCTCAGCGTGACGCGTCCGTTATTGGCGCCCACCTGGATCGCGTGGGGATGCGACACGAGGCGTCCCAACCGGGCGCGTACCCGCTCGATCAGTTGCAGATCGTCGGGGACCGGAGCGCTCGTAAGGAGTCGGCGGCCCCGCGCCCGCAATCCCGCGATCCGGTGCGTCGCATCGCGTGCGGCGACGCCGAATGCATCGCGGGTGTCGGTGACGACGCTTTGCGCCTTGTCACGGACCAGGGCCCGCCGCCGCCCGCCTTTGTCGGGATCGAGCACGTACATGGCGGCCGCGCCGAACGCGGCGCTACCCAGGACCCTGGTCCATGCGCGTCGCGTGTTCCATTCGGAGTTCATGAGCGTTTCCTCGCTGTCGAGTCTGATATTGTCGGCTGCGCCAACGGCGAGCATCGCGGGAGTGCAGACATAACCGTCGTGCGCGTCGAACATGCCGCATGCCGATGCGACAGTAATTCGGAACTACAATTCCCCGATGGCATCGCGCTAAATCAATTCGTCGCTTTGCCACATTTTGCTCGATATCGCGGCCAATGCCGCGGCGCAGGCCGCGAGCGGTACGAACGCGAGCGCCGGCGTTCCGCTCAAATCCCAGGCCGCCCCGCTCAACAGCGCCAGCACGACCGCGCCGCCGTAGCTTAGCGTGAACATGCCGGCCGACGTGCGCGCGACGTCGTCGGGCCGGCACAGGAGCGGCGGCAGCGTGAGCCCCAGGATAAGCGCGGCGGCGTCCGAGAAACCGAGTAGCGCCGCCCAGAAGATCGTCGCCGGTCCGACCATCCAGACGATGCCGCCGATGCTGACGAGCGATACCAGGCCGGAGGCGAGGTACGGCCACGCACGACGCTCCAGCTTTCCCGCAACGACGAGAAGCAGCAGCGATGCCGGCAACTGTCCGAGATTCAACGCGAGGAGCGCACCGCCGATCAGGTCCGAACGGCCTTTGCTCGCAAGATAAATCGGCATGAAAGCGTTGGCGCTGAAATAGATCGCATTGATGCAGCAGAAGAGCGCACCGAGCCGCCAGACGAGGCCGATGTGCCAGTCCGGAAGCCACTTCCGTGGTGACCCCGCGTTCGCGGCGCGTCCGGTTTGCGATCGCGGCGCGAGCGCATACACGGTAATGGCGATGATCGCGATCGGAATCGACCATACGACGAGCGACGGGCGCCAGTTGCCGCCGACGAGCGGGAGGACCACGGGGATCGTCAGCAGGACGGCGAGAATCTCGCCGACAAGGAGGCCGTTCGTATAAAGCGCCGTGCCGAGTCCGATTCGCTTCGGCAGCCACTGTCGCACCGCGGTCGGCATGATCGGCTGCATGAGCGCGACACCGGCCGACATGACGATTGTCGTCAGCAAAAGGACAGTGTAATTCGGACTCCAGCCGCGCAGCGCGGAGCCGCCGGCGACCAGCAAAAGCCCCCCGACCAGCGCGACCGTCACGCCGAGGCGCGCGACGAGCAGCGACCCGGCGAGTGCTGCGATGGCGAACATCGCCGGCGGAATGCTGCTCAGCAGTCCCACTGCGGTGGCGCTCAGATGCAGGTCGTCGCGGATCATCGTGATGACGGGCGGAACGGCAAGGATCGTGAGGCGCAGGCCGTTGCCGGCAAGCCACAGCAGCAACCCGGCGAGCCACGGGCGACGATGGATGTCGGTATCGGCCATTCGCGCCGTATTGTCGGGCATGTCGTCGCACGTGGCGGCCATTTCGTCATCATGATAACGTCGAGGAAATTGCGACTCGGTCCCATTGCGTTTGCAACAACCCGAATTGAAACCGTGAACGAGAACCAGACTCCCCACGCCGCGCGCGAGACGCTGGGCTTCCAGGCCGAGGTTAAGGAACTCCTCGACCTGATGATCCATTCGCTGTATTCGAACCGCGAAATCTTCCTGCGCGAGCTGATTTCGAATGCGTCGGACGCGTGCGACAGGCTGCGCTTCGCGGCGCTGGGGAACACCGCGCTCTTCGAGGGCGATTCGGATCTCCGCATTCGGATCGACTACGACGTTGCGGCGCGGACGCTCACCGTGGCCGACAATGGCATCGGGATGAACCGCGACGACGTGATCGCGAATCTCGGCACGATCGCGAAGTCCGGCACGCGCGCGTTCTTCAAGCAGTTGACCGGCGACCAGCAGAAGGACGCGCACCTGATCGGGCAATTCGGCGTCGGCTTCTACTCGTCATTCATCGTCGCCGACAAGGTCTCGGTGTTCACGCGGCGTGCGGGCGACCAGGCGGACCAGGGCGTGCGCTGGGAGTCTGACGGTGGCGGGGAATTCGCGGTCGAGATGGCGGCAAAGCCAACCCACGGCACCGAGGTCACGCTGCACCTTCGGGAAGGTCAGGACGACCTGCTTTCGGGAACGAAGCTGCGCTCGATCATCCGCAGGTACTCGGATCACATCGTCCAGCCGATCCTGATGCCGAAGGAGGAATGGAAGGACGACAAGCCGCGGAAGGGTACCGAAGCGGAAACGGTGAATCAGGCGTCGGCGCTCTGGGCGCGGCCGCGCAACGAGGTCACTGACGAGCAGTACAAGGCCTTTTACAAGCACGTCGGGCACGACTTCGAGGATCCGCTCGCGTGGGTTCATGCGCGCGTCGAGGGACGTCACGAATACACGCTGCTCCTCTACATTCCCGCGCATGCGCCGTTCGATCTGTGGGACCGGGATGCGCGCCATGGCGTGAAGCTTTACGTGCGCCGCGTCTTCATCATGGACGACGCCGAGCAGTTGCTGCCATCCTATCTTCGGTTCGTGCGCGGGATCGTCGACTCGAGCGACTTGCCGCTGAACGTCTCGCGCGAAATCCTGCAGGAGTCGAAGGACATCGAGACGCTCCGCGCAGGCAGCACGAAGAAGGTGCTCGACCTCCTCGCAAATCTCGCGGAAAACGAGAAGGACAAGTACGCGACGTTCTGGTCCGAATTCGGGCGCGTGCTGAAGGAAGGCGTCGGCGAGGATCACGCGAACAAGGACAAGATCGCGGCGCTGCTGCGCTTCGCGTCGACGTACGCCGACACGACCGACGAGACGGTGTCGTTCGCCGATTACATCGCCCGGATGAAGGCCGGGCAGGACAGGATTTATTACGTCACGGCCGAGACGTTCAACGCCGCGCGCAACAGCCCGCATCTCGAAGTGTTCCGCGGAAAAGGCATCGAGGTGTTGCTTATGTCGGAGCGGGTGGACGAATGGGTCGTGAGCCATGTGACCCAGTTCGATGGCAAGGCCCTGGTGTCGGTTGCCAAGGGTGGTCTGGATCTCGGCACGCTCGAAGACGAGGCCGAAAAGCAGGAGGGCGAGCGCGAGGCGGGCGAACTCGGGACATTCATCGACCGGATCAGGAAGGCCCTCGGCGATCGCGTGAAGGACGTGCGCGTAACGCGGCGCTTGACCGACTCACCCGCCTGCCTCGTCGCCGACGAGCATGAGTTGAGCGGTAATCTCGCGCGCATGCTGAAGGCTGCAGGTCAGCAGGGACCCGGGTTCAAGCCGATCCTCGAAATCAATCCCAGGCATCCCGTCGTGTTGCGCCTCAAGGACGAAGAGCGTCATTTCGACGACTGGGC
Source organism: Pseudomonadota bacterium (assembly GCA_030854685.1). Taxonomy (GTDB): domain Bacteria; phylum Pseudomonadota; class Gammaproteobacteria; order Burkholderiales; family Casimicrobiaceae; genus VBCG01. The sequence goes on from JALYSS010000009.1 coordinate 10,569, forward strand.
AAAGGTCCTGTTCGACCAGGCGCTGCTCGCGGAGGGTGGCCAGCTCGACGACCCCGCGGCGTTTGTGAAGCGCATCAATCAGCTGATGCTGGAGATGAAGGGTCCCGGATAGTCGCCGCGTCCACGGTAAACTGCGTCCGATGCGACGTTTCGTGGTTCAGTCCGAATGAATGGCACCGGGGGAGCGTGGGGCATGCGCGGCATGGCCGTCGCGCCCCACTCGCTCGCGGCGCAATCGGCGATAGCTGTGCTCCGCGACGGCGGCAATGCGATCGAGGCGATGGTGGCAGCCGCCGCGTCGATCGCCGTCGTCTATCCGCACATGAACTCGATCGGCGGCGACGCGTTCTGGCTGATCCACGTGCCGGGCGAGACGCCGCGTGCGATCGATGCCTGCGGCGCCGCGGGCGCGCGGGCGTCGGCGGGTTTCTATCGTGACCTGCACCTCGACACGATCCCGTTTCGCGGCGGCGCCGCGGCGAACACCGTCGCCGGCACGCTGGCAGGGTGGTCGCTGGCGCTTGAGTGCAGCAAGGACGCGCTCGGAGGCCGGCTTCCGCTTGCGCGCCTGCTCGCCGATGCGATCCACTACGCGCGGCACGGCGTGCCGGTCACGCGCAGTCAGCATGCGACGACCGCTGCGAAGTTCGACGGGCTGTGCGGGCAACCGGGATTCGACGAGACGTTTCTCGCGGCCGGTGCGGTGCCGCAGGTCGGCACGCCCTTCCTGCAGCCGCGGCTGGCGGCGACGTTTCAGCAGCTCGCGACTGCCGGCCTCGACGATTTCTATCGCGGGGACCTCGCGCGTTCGATTGCACGCGACCTCGCGAGCGCGGGCAGTCCGCTCACTATCGACGACCTCAAAAGCCACCGCGCCGGATGGCGCAAGCCGTTGGCGCTCGCGCACTCGCTCGGAAGCGTATACAACCTCCCGCCGCCGACGCAGGGAGTCGTGTCGCTGCTGATCCTCGGCATTCTCGACACGCTGGACATTCGCACGATCGATCCGGACGGCGCCGACTACATTCACCTGTGCGTCGAGGCGGCGAAGCAGGCGTTCGGCGTGCGCGACCGCCACGTCACCGATCCGGCGTACATGACGCTCGATGCGCAGGATCTGTTATCGGCCGACGCGATCGAAGCGCTCGCGACGCGCATCGATCGCCGGCGAGCGGCGCCGTGGGGCGACGGCAGGGGCCCCGCGGATACGGTGTGGATGGGCGTCATCGACGGTGCAGGACGCGCCGTCAGCTTCATCCAGAGTCTCTATCACGAATACGGCGCGGGCATCGTGTTGCGCGAATCGGGCATCAACTGGCAGAACCGCGGTTGCAGTTTTTCGCTCGACGAGCGCGCGCTGAACGCGCTCCGGCCCGGCCGCAAGCCGTTCCATACGCTCAATCCGGCGCTGGCGCTCCTCGCGAACGGCACGACGATGGTATACGGAAACATGGGCGGCGACGGGCAGCCGCAAACGCAAAGCGCGGTATTTACGCGCTGCGCGGTCTTCGGGATGAGTCCCGAGGCGGCGATCGCCGCCCCGCGCTGGCTGCTCGGACGAACGTGGGGACAGACCAGCGACACGCTCAAGCTCGAGTCGCGATTCGGTGCCGACGTGATCGAGGATTTGCGAACGCGCGGGCATGAAGTCGAGCTGCTGGGACCCTACGACGCTGCCGTCGGCCACGCGGGCGCGATCCTGCGCGACGCGAGCGGCGTGCTGCGGGGCGGCAGCGATCCGCGCTCCGATGGCGGGGTGGCCGCGTGGTAGCGCACGCCGCGAACCAGCATCCGGTGGCAGGTCACTCGATTGCACGCTCGTCCGCACGCATGGCCGAGAGCGCCCATGCCACGCCCGATCCTCGCTGAGACGCAGATTCACCCGGCGATTCGCGACTACGTCGCAACGCGCAACGCCGACATCGTGCGCGATGTACAACAGGCAGTGACGGAAAACGACGTCGTTGTCGTTGGCATGCGACAGAACCCGTTTCCGAGGCGCGCGCGCAAGGCGCTGGCTGCTGCTCGCATTCCCTATCGGTATCTCGAGTACGGCAGTTACTTCGGCGGGTGGCGTCGTCGTAACGCGCTCAAGATGTGGACCGGCTGGCCGACGTTGCCGATGGTCTTCGTGAAAGGCGTGCTCGTCGGCGGTGCGAA
>JALYSS010000010.1 GCA_030854685.1 Pseudomonadota bacterium
TGATGCCGAAACGATCCGACAGCCGGCCCATTCCGATGCCGGCGACGCCGAAGCAGATCATCGTCAGCGTGTACGGCAACGACGCATCCGCACGCGTGACCGCGAATTCGGCCTGCACGGTAGGCAACGCGACCACGACGGACCACATGCCGACACCGCCGATCGTCGAAAGTATCAGCGTGACCGAAAGACGCGTCCACGCGTACGCGGATTCGACTTCGCCGTGGGACATCGAGGATTCTGCGGGCCGGAGAATGCGCGCCGCGCCGACCGCTTCGATCAGCGGTGGCGCAACGTCGTGAATGGCGAGATGCAACGCATTACGGACGTGACATGTTACACGCGTCGGCAACAGGGTAAGGCGAAGGTCTCGCAGTTTGCTGCGCGCGATGCTCGAACCTGGAACCGCAACCGGGCGGACGTGCGCCGCCCACCCGGGTCGTCAGCAAGCCTTACTGATGAAAGCGGGCGCGTGCCCTTGCGTTGGACGTGCCCGGAAGCAACGCCGTTCCCCTGTCGAACGCGCGGGATCCGCGATTCGGCTACCATCGGCATTTTAGTGTCGTCGATCGCTTTGCGCCGGTGCGAAGAACGGGGCGCAAGGCAGCTCTTCAACGTCGAGTTCGCGACGGTCCGGAACGTCAGGGACCCGGGGGCGCGATCATCGTGCGGACGCGTGGCGCCGAAAGAGCGCCAGCAACAGCAGGTCGTAGGCGATCTTCAGCGCGCCGGCGATGATCAGCGGCCAACCGAACGTCGAGAGACCGAGCAGGTAACCGGCGAGCAACGGACTGCTGGCCGACGCAAGGCTTCGCGGCACCGACGTAACGCTCGCGGCCGCCGGGCGCTCGACCGGCGGGACGACCGCCATCACGAACGAGCTGCGCGTCGGCACATCCATTTGCGAGAGCGCGCTGCGCAGAAGCAACAGCGCGACGCTCGTCGCGAGATCGGGTGCGAACGCCACGAGGATCAGCAGCACGTTCGATGGCAGGTGCGTGAACACCATCGTGTAGACGAGCCCGATGCGATTCGCGATCTTCACCGCGACGAGGTACGAGAGCGCGGAAAAAACTCCGGTCAAGAAGAAGATCGCGGCCGCCGTGATTGTCGAAAGCTGAAAGCGCTCGAAGAGCCAGAGCGCAAGCATCGATTGCACGATGAATCCGCCGCCCAGCGCGTCGAGACTGAACAGCGCAGCGAGCGTATAGACGACGCGCTTCCCTTCGCGGAGGGGCGCGGCCGGCGTTCGCCGCTCGCGCGTCGGCGCCGCGGGTAGGCGCCGGTAGACGAGCGCCGAGGCAACTCCCAGCAGCGCGTACAGGAGAAACATCGTCTGCAGCGAGGCGTACATCGAGATCGGCGTAAAACGAACGATGAGCGCCGGCGCGGCCGCGAGCAACGCTCCCGCGGCGCCGAGCAGCGCACCGACCAGGCTGTAACGCGCGAACCATGCGGTGCGCTGCCGATCGGGTGCGAGCTTCGCGAGGAGCGCATGCTCGAGCGGCAGGAAAACGCTGACGTCACCGCTGGAGGGATTCAACGTCCCGACGATTGCGACGACGAGCAACGGCCAGAAATCGGCGACGACCGCGAAGCTCAAGCCGGTGGCCGTCATCAATGCGGCCGCGGCCAGCAACAGCGTGCGGAAATGAAATCGCCACGCGTGATAACCGATGGCGAGCGTGAGTGCGCCCGAGCCGAGCAGCGTGCCCGTTGCGATGATGCCGACGTCGAAGGGTGTAAGTCCGAGCGCCAGCAGATAGACAGGCAGCAGCAGGCTGACGAAGCCGTCGGCGAACGCGCGGAGCCCGCGTGCAAGCAGAACTCTGCGTAGCGACGCGACCCTCACGCGTCATTCCCGTCGGCCGATCGTTCGCAAGCCACGCGCGGCGACGGCTGCCGGGGAATCTTTGGTGCATTGCGCAAGTCGAATCCCCGATGCAACCACGAAGGGAGATCGGCATCATGGACAAATCAACGACACAACGCCAGTCGGAACGTCAGGTGCTCACGCACATTCAGGACCTCGTCGCGGAGGAGCATCAACTGCTCGAGCAGGGCTCGCTCGCCAATGCCGACCACGAACGGCTGACGCGCCTCCAGGTTGAGCTCGACCAGTGCTGGGACCTGCTGCGGCAGCGGCGGGCCTTGCGCGAAACGGGCGGCGACCCGGAAACGGCCGAAATTCGTCCCCCGAATATCGTCGAGAAGTACATCGGTTGATCGCTGCGTCGAACCGGCCAACTGTCACTACCGGCGCCTTGCCCTCGGGAAACCGGCGGTGACCCGCCGTTGCTTCGAACTTCCATAAGAAAAGCGGGGGCCTCGGGATGACAAGCGCGCCACTGGATGAACGCAGCCTTCTCCGCCGCCTGTTCGACGCCGCGGTGGAGTCCGCGCAACCGGCGCGCGCGCTGCCGCCGCATCTGCCCGAACCGCCAAGCGGACGCACGATCGTCGTCGGCGCCGGCAAGGCATCCGCGGCGATGGCGCGTGCGCTCGAGGACCATTGGCGTGGCCCGCTCGCAGGACTCGTGGTCACGCGGTACGGCCACGCGGTCGCCTGTCGACGAATCGAGGTGGTCGAAGCGGCGCATCCGGTTCCCGACGCCGTGAGCGTCGACGCCGCGCGACGAATCCTCGCGAGCGTTGCGGGCCTGTCGGCCGACGATCTGGTCATCGCGCTCATTTCCGGCGGCGGATCGTCGTTGCTCGCGTTGCCGATGGACGACGTGACGCTCCCCGACACGCAGAAAGTCAATCGCGCGCTGCTCGCGTCGGGTGCGACGATCGGAGAGATCAATTGCGTGCGGCGGCATCTGTCGGCGATCAAGGGCGGCCGACTCGCCGCCGCATGTCATCCTGCGCGCGTGGTGACGCTCGCCATCTCCGATGTGCCAGGCGACGATCCGATCGATATCGCCTCAGGTCCCACGGTGGCCGATCCGACGACGGTTGCCGATGCCCGCGACGTATTGCGCAAGTACGGCATCGATGCGCCGCCTGCCGTGCGCACGGCGCTCGACAGCGCGACCGCCGAAAGCATCAAGCCCGGCGACCCGCGGCTTGCGCGCGCGGAGTACCGGATCGTCGCCACGCCGCAAATGGCGCTCGAAGCGGCCGCGCACGTGGCGTGCACACAAGGCGTTCGGCCGTTGATCCTGTCCGACTGCATCGAAGGGGAAGCCCGCGACGTCGGCAAAGTGATGGCGGCGATGGCGCGGCAAGTTATCGTTCATGGTCAACCGACAACCTCACCGTGCGTGCTGCTCTCGGGAGGTGAGACGACGGTGACGGTGCGCGGCACCGGGCGAGGTGGGCGCAACGTGGAATTCCTGCTCTCGCTTGCGCTGGCATTGCAGGGGCGCGCGGGGGTTTACGCGCTTGCCGCGGACACCGATGGTGTCGACGGAGCGGAAGAGATTGCGGGCGCCGTCGTCGCCCCCGACACACTACGGCGTGCGCGCGCACTCGGCCGGCATCCGGGCCACGATCTCGAGCGGAACGACGCACACGGCTTCTTCGAAGCACTCGGCGATTCCGTCATCACCGGACCGACGCGCACGAACGTCAACGACTTTCGCGCGATCCTCATAATGTAATCGGGTTCGGGCGGCAAGGTTCGGCGCAACCGTCACGACAGGGAAACGGGTTCGGTGTCGCAGGTGTAATTCACCGCAAACAGCCGCGTCCGGAATTACGATTTCCAGCCGAATTACATCTGCGACACCGAATTTCGTCCGCCCTGCCGAATACGTCGAGCCCGGCCCGGCTGTAGTATGCTGCGCCGAAAGGTCGCCACGCCACTTCCATCAGGAGGAACGTCGATGAAACAGGATCATTCGCTGCTCGCTGCGCTGCTCGCCGCTGTTGCGCTGGTTGCGATGCCGTCGTCGTACGGACAGAACACGATCAAGGTGGGCGTCATCGCCGCCTTCTCGGGTCCGTTCGCAGACTACGGAGGCCAGATCGAGGCCGGCATGAAGGCGTACATGAAAGAGCACGGCGATACCGTTGCCGGCAAGAAGATCGAGTTGATCACGCGCGACACCAAGGGCCCGGCCCCCGAAGTCGCGAAGCGCCTGGCGCAGGAACTCATCACGCGCGACAAGGTGCAATTCCTCGCCGGTTTCGGATTGACGCCCAATGCGATGGCGGTAGCGCCCGTCGTGAGCGAAGCCAAAGTGCCGATGATCATCTCGAATGCGGCGACGTCGTCGATAACGACCAAGTCGCCGTACATCACGCGCGTGTCGATGACCATTCCGCAGATCGCCGAACCGCTGGCGCAATGGGCGCTCAAGAACGGCATCAAGCAGGTGTACACGGTTGTCGCCGACTACGGCCCGGGCATCGACGCGGAGACGCAGTTCACGAAGACGTTCAAGGCCGGCGGCGGACAGATCGTGGGTTCGGTGCGTACGCCATTGCAGAATCCCGATTTCTCGGCCGCGATCCAGCGCGTGAAGGACGCGAAGCCGCAGGCGGCGTTTGTTTTCCTGCCTGCGGGCGAGCAGGGCATCGCCTTCATGAAGGGCTTCAACGAGCGCGGACTCGGTGAAGCCGGAATCAAATTGATCGCGACCGGCGACATCACCGACGACCACGTACTGGCGGCAATGGGTGACCCCACGCTCGGCATGATTACGGCATTCCACTATTCCGCCGCCCACAAGTCGCCGGAAAACACGGCGTTCCTGAAGGCATATGCGGCCGCCAATGACGCCAAGACCGGCGCGCCTAATTTCATGGCGGCGGCAGGCTACGACACGATGCACGTGATCTACGAGGTCGCGAAGAAGCTCGACGGCAACATCGACGGCGACAAGGCGATGGCCGCGATCAAGGGGATGACATGGACGAGCCCCCGCGGGCCGGTAACGATCGATCCCGAGACCCGCGACATCAACCAGAACGTCTACATTCGCAAGGTCGAGAAGGTCAACGGCAAGCTTGCGAACGTCGAGTTCGACACAATTCCGGATGTGAAGGACCCCGGCAAGTAATCAAGGAGTACACGGCCAGCCGGGCGGGCCCCTCGTGATCGGTAACTTCATCGGGGTCCTGTTCGACGGTATCGCATACGGCAGCCTGCTGTTCATCATCAGCGTCGGGCTGTCGGTGACGCTGGGGTTGATGAACTTCGTCAACCTCGCGCATGGCACGTTCGCAATGGTCGGCGGGTACGTCTGCGTGCTGCTGATGACCCGTCTCGGCGTGCCGTTCCTCGTCACGCTGCCGGTCGCATTCGTCGCGGCGGCGATTGTCGGTCTCGTGCTCGAGCGCACGCTCTATCAGCGGCTGTACAAGGCGAGCCCGCTCGATCAGGTGCTGTTCTCGATCGGTATCGTGTTCATCTCGATTGCGGTGGCGACGTACTTCTTCGGCGCGTCGCAGCAGCCGATGTCGCTGCCGTCCTACTTGCGCGGCCAGGTGCATTTCCTGGGACTCGACCTCGGCGTCTACCGGCTCTTCCTCATCGTCGTTGTCGCGGCGTTGACGATCGCGTTGCAATACCTCCTCGAGCGCACGCGCTTCGGCAGCCAGGTGCGGGCGAGCGTCGACAACGCAACCGCCGCGGCCGGTCTCGGTATCAACGTGAATCGCGTGTTTGCGCTGACGTTCGCGCTCGGCTCCGGCCTGGCGGGACTCGGCGGAGGGCTGGGGATCGACGTGCTCGGCCTCGATCCGACGTTTCCGCTCAAGTACATGGTGTATTTCCTGCTGGTCGTGAGCGTCGGCGGATCGGGGACGATCAAGGGTCCGCTGATTGCCGCGCTGATCCTCGGCGTATTCGACGTCGCGGGCAAATACTATGTGCCGCAAGTGGGCGGCTTCGTCATTTACGCGCTGATGGTCTTCCTGCTGATTGCCTTCCCGGCTGGCCTCTATGGCCGGCGGGCGTGACCCAACGGAAATGGCGACGACTTCCGCTCCGATACTGTCCGCGCATACGCCGGCCGTCGTTGCAACACTGCCCAACGATCGCTGGAAGCCGCTCGAGATCGCTTTCTGGCTGATTCCGGTACTCGCGTTCTTCGTCTTTCCGAACTACCGCGTCCTCGGCAGCCAGATCGTCATCACCGGCCTCTTCGCGGTCTCGCTCGATCTGATCCTCGGTTACGCCGGCATCGTTTCGCTCGGACATGCGGCGTTTTTCGGCGTCGGCGCGTATACGGCCGGATTGCTGGCGGTGCATGGCTGGCACGAGCCGATCACGGGCCTCGTGATCGCCGCGGTCGTCTCGGCGATCGTCGGCTACCTCGCGAGCTTCCTGGTCGTCCGCGGCAACGATCTGACGCGCCTGATGGTGACTCTGGGGATCGGGTTGATGCTGTGGGAGGCGGCGAACAAGGCGGCGTTCGTGACCGGAGGCGTCGACGGCCTGGGCGGCGTCACGATCAACCGGATTTTCGGACTGTGGCGATTCGATATCGGCGGACGCACGGCGTTCGTCTATGCGCTGGTCGTCGTCTTCATCGCGTTCGTCGTGGTGCGCCGAGTCGTTCATTCGCCGTTCGGATTGAGCCTGCGTGGCATTCGCGAAGGCGGCAAGCGGATGCCGGCCATCGGCGCGCCGGTCGCGAGGCGGTTGCGAACGATTTTCACGATCGCCGCGGCCGTCGCCGGGATCGCGGGGGCACTCCTTGCACAGACGACGCAATTCGTCGGCATCGACACACTAGGCTTTCCGCGGTCGGCGGAACTGCTGATCATTGTGGCGCTGGGCGGCACGGGACGCCTGTACGGCGGCCTCGTCGGCGCCGCAGTTTTCATGATCGCGCAGGATTACCTGTCCGGCATCGATCCGGTTTATTGGCAATTCTGGATCGGGGTCCTGCTGGTCGCCATCGTGCTGTTCGCGCAGGGCGGCAT
>JALYSS010000028.1 GCA_030854685.1 Pseudomonadota bacterium
GTATTACGGCTCTGACCCCGATGTCCCGGACCGCGTCATCGCGGCAGGATCCACCCAGCGATCGAAGTCCTCCGCACTGACGAGGCCGAGTTTCAATGCGGCTTCGCGCAGCGTCGAATTCCCGCGATGCGCGGCGAGCGCGATCTTCGCCGCGTTCTCGTAGCCGATGTACGGGTTGAGCGCCGTGACGAGCATCAGCGAGCGCTCGAGGTTGGCGCGGATTCGCGTCAGCTCGGGCTCGATGCCCTGCGCGCAGCGCTGGTCGAACGAGTCGATCGCGTCGGCAAGCAGATCGATCGATTCGAGGGTGCCTTGCAGCATCACCGGCTTGTAGACGTTCAGCTGGAAATTGCCCTGGCTGCCGGCGAATGCCACGGCGGCATCGTTGCCGTACACACGGACGGCGACCATCGTGATCGCTTCGCATTGCGTCGGGTTGATCTTGCCCGGCATGATCGACGAGCCCGGCTCGTTGTCGGGAATCGTGATTTCCCCCAGGCCTGCACGCGGCCCGCTCGCATGCCAGCGCACGTCATTCGCGATTTTCATCAGTGCGCCGGCGAGCGTGCGCAGCGATGCGCTGACGTTGACGATCGCGTCGTGCGCCGACAGTGCGGCGAACTTGTTCGGAGCGGAGACGAACGGAACGCCCGTTTCGCGCGCGATCGCGGCCGCCGCCGTGTCGCCGAACCGCGGATGCGCGTTGAGACCGGTACCAACCGCGGTCCCACCAAGCGCGAGCGGCATCAGGCCCCGCCGCGCGAATTCGATCGCGACACGCGCGTCGTCAAGTTGCGCAACCCAGCCGGAGATCACCTGGCCAAGCGTGATGGGCGTCGCGTCCTGCAAATGCGTACGGCCGATCATCACGACGCCGGCGAAGGCGTGCGCCTTGGCGTCGAGCGTGGTTCGCAGGCGTTCCAGTGCCGGTAACAAACGCCGATCGAGCTCGCCGACCGTCGCGATGTGCATCACCGCAGGAAACGTGTCGTTCGACGATTGCCCACGATTGACGTCGTCGTTCGGATGGATCGGTTTTTTCGATCCGATAACGCCGCCGGCTAGCTGGATCGCTCGGTTGGCGATCACCTCGTTCGCGTTCATGTTCGACTGCGTACCGGAACCGGTCTGAAAAACGACCAGCGGAAATTCGGTGTCGAGCTCGCCGTCGATCACTTCCTGCGCGGCGCGCTCGATCAGCGCGACCTTGTCCGGCGGCAGTTCGCCGAGTTGTCCGTTCGCGATCGCGGCGGCCTTCTTCAGCACGCCGAACGCGCCGATGACCGGACGGCCCCAGCGGAAGCGATCGACGCCGATCGGGAAATTTTCGATCGAGCGCTGCGTCTGCGCGCCCCACAGATGGTTAGCCGGCACGCGGACTTCGCCGAGCGCGTCCTTCTCGATCCGAACGTCCGTTTCCGATGCCCGCGCCACGGACAAATCCTACGCCGCTCGCCGTCCGGTCGCCTTGGCCTTGGCGGCGTGGCGCGAGCGCGACGCGATGTGCGGGGCGGGGCGCGGGACGAGCTTGCGCAATTCCGCGAGCAGCGCCTGCTGCGACGAATCGAGCTGTGATTCCGCCTCGAGCGAATCGAATACGGCGTTGAGCTTCTGGCGGTCGGACGCCGTGCGCACGAGCTTGCCGAGAGAGCGCCTGGCTTGCAGCGGCTCGAATTCGACGACGAGCGTCTCCTCGTGCAGCAGACGGCGCAGCTGGTCCTCGTCGAGATCGCGCAGGACGCCCGTCGGTTCGAGCATCGCGCGCGTGTGCTCCATCTGCGCGAGCCGCCGTTTGCCGCCGCCGGCCTTCACGAGCAGCATGCCGGTACGGATCACCGCCTCCGGCAACCCGCCCTGATCGATTTCGTCGAGCACCTGGCGCACCGCCGGCAACGCGCGCGCGTCGAAGCGCGTCTGCTTGCGGATCACCGCGCGCTGGTCGGCCATCCGCAGCGACAGCATGTTGCCGTAAACCTCGAAGAAGGTCGCTTCGCTCGTCGCATCGCGAAGATCGCGATACAAGTCGAGCCCGGCGCTCACGTATTCGGAATGGAGATGTTCGGTACGCCGCCCGATGTTGGTTGCCGCCCGCGGGCGCCGATGTGCGCGCACCAGCGCGGCCGCCGAAGGCAGTGCGGCGAGGAGCGGGTTGCGGTCGGAGAACCACCAGCGCTGCACGCGCAGCGGGTGCCATTCGCGCAGCACCTTGGCGAGCCACTCGGGCATCGCCTCGCGCACGATAGGCCGCACGAGCAACTCGTAGGCGCGCTCGTTGAGCTCGGACAGCGCGGCGACGGCCTCGAACGGCTTTTCGTCGACGCGATCGAATTTCTGCAGGCGCTTGAGGTCCTCGAGCTTGCGCTCGTGCAGCGTGACATCGTATTCGACGGTGCCGTCGGCGCCGACGATCTCCTCGATTTGCATCCCGTACAGTCCGGGCGGCAGCGCCTGGATGTACTTCAGGACCGACACGATCTGCGTGTGCTCCTTCTTCGCGACCTTCCCCGACACGAAGATGCCCAGGTGGCCGACGTCCTCGTGGATCAGGCCGACGATCGTCTGGCCGTTCGCCTTGATCTCCTCGGTGCTCGAGTAGATGTCGCTGATCCAGTTGAACGCCTGCTGCGGCGGGGTGATGTTGTCGCCCATCGAGGCGAACACGATGATCGGCTGCTTGATCGATTTCAGATCGAAATAGCGCCCGGGGCCAAGCCGCGCCTCGCCCTGCGAAAGCTTGTTGCCGATGAAGAGGTTGTTGACGATCCAGCGGATCTCCTCCTCGTTCATCAGGTAGTACCCGCCCCACCAGCGCTCGAACTCGAGGAAGCGATCCGCCTCGTCGTCGACGTCGTCGAACAGGCGGTAGTACTTGTCCCAGTACGTGTTCGCCGGATTCAGGTTCTCGAAATTCTCGACGAGATGCGCGCCATCGAACTTGCCACCGCCAAGATCGCTGGCGAACAACGACAGCCACGCCCCGCCGAGCAAACCGCCGGCGTAGCGCATCGGATTGTCGCCGTCATTGCCCGCCCAGTACGACATCGGTGCGCCGTTGATGACAAGCGCGCCCGCGATGTCGGGCCGTGCCGCGGCGAGCATCATCACCGCCCAGCCGCCCTGGCAATTGCCCACCAGCACCGGCTTCGCACTTTCGGGGTGTCGCTCGGCGACGATGCGCACGAACTCGGCTTCGGCGTCGGTGACGTCGGCAAGCGTCTGACCGGGCTCCGGTTCCGGAT
>JALYSS010000086.1 GCA_030854685.1 Pseudomonadota bacterium
CGATTTGATCGACACATTCTGCGACCAGCTATGGCTGCAGGACGGCCTCGCCGCATCGTCGCTTTCGAGCTATCGTCGCGACCTGACCGGATGGTGCGCCTGGCTCGCGAAGCGCAACGTGCCGCTCCTCGCCGTCGGACGCGGGGATTTCGAGCAATGGCTCGCGGATCAATTCCAGGCGAAGGCGAAGGCGACGTCCGTCGCGCGCCGCCTTTCGGCGCTCCGGCGTTTTTATCGGTTTCAACTGCAGCGCGGTGCGATCGGCGAGGATCCGACGCTTCGCGTGCGTGCGCCGAAAAAACCACGGCGATTGCCGAAGCTGCTGTCGGAAGCGCAGGTCGAGACGCTGCTCGAAGCGCCCGACACGACGACGCAACTCGGCTTGCGCGACCGTGCGATGCTGGAAACGCTGTACGCGACCGGCTTGCGCGTGTCGGAGCTGACCGGGCTCAAGCTGTCGCAGGTCGCGCACGATGCGGGCGTCGTGCGCGTCGTCGGCAAGGGCAGTAAGGAGCGGCTCGTGCCGATGGGCGACGAAGCGGTCGCATGGATATCGCGCTATCTGCGCGAGGTGAGGCCCGCGTTGGCGGGCGTCGGGAAGCGCGACGAGCTGTTCCTCACGCAGCGGCACGGACCGCTCACGCGGCAGGCATTCTGGGCGCTCGTCAAGCGCTACGCCGTGCGCGCCGGCCTTCCCCGGGCCGCGCTGTCGCCGCACGTATTGCGCCATGCCTTCGCAACACACCTGCTGAACCACGGCGCGGATCTGCGCGTTGTGCAACTGCTGCTCGGGCACGCCGATATCACGACCACGACAATCTATACGCACGTCGCGCGTGAGCGGCTGAAGCAGCTGCATGCGGCGCATCATCCGCGAGGGTAGACACTTCGATGATGCCGACCGACGCGGGCGACGATGACGCCGGACTGATTCCGGCGGGTCCCGAAGGCGAGGCCATCCGCGATGCGTTCCTCGCCGACGAGAGAACGACGCTCGTGGCACTCGCGTCGCAGGTGACGCAAGCCGACCACGCAGTGCGGGCGATCGATGCGCAGGCGCGCGCCTGGGTCGAATCGGTGCGCGACGACCGGCCGTCGCACGGTGGCATCGAATCATTCCTGCAGCAGTACGACCTGTCGACGCCCGAAGGCGTGCTTCTGATGTGCATCGCCGAGGCGCTGCTGCGCATTCCGGACGTGGCCACCGCCGACGCTCTGATCCGCGACAAGCTCGCGCGCGGCGACTGGGAGCGCCATCTCGGCGCGTCCGATTCGCTGCTCGTCAACGCGTCGACGTGGGCTCTGATGCTCACCGGCAAGTTGACGCGGATCGAGCGTGACGACGCGCACGACCCGCGCGCCTGGTACGAGCGCTTCGCCGCGCGCGCCGGCGAGCCCGTCGTGCGGCTGGCGGTGCGCCAGGCGATGAACGTGATGGCGGAGCAGTTCGTGCTCGGCCGCACGATCGAAGAGGCCGTCGCACGTAGCCGCTCCGCCGAGCAGTCGGCTTACCGACACTCGTACGACATGCTCGGCGAAGCGGCGGTGACCGCTGCCGATGCCGCACGCTATTTCGATTCGTATCGCCACGCGATTGCGGCGATTGGCGCCAACGCCGATCCCGCGCAGACGTCGGTCTTCGCGAGGCCGTCGATCTCGGTGAAGCTCTCCGCGCTGCACCCGCGCTACGAGTATCCGCAGCACGCGCGCGTTTTCGACGAACTGGTCCCGATCGTGATTTCGCTTGCGCGCGATGCGCGGGCGCATCGTATCGGCATGACGATCGACGCCGAGGAGGCCGAGCGGCTCGAACTGTCGCTCGAGCTTTTCGCGCGCGTTCGCCGCAACTTTGAACTGGCCGACTGGAATGGACTCGGCCTCGCCGTGCAGGCATATCAGAAGCGCGCACGCGCGGTCATCGATTACATCGTGGCGCTCGCGCGCGAACTCGACGCGAGCATTCCGGTGCGACTCGTCAAAGGCGCGTATTGGGACACCGAAATCAAGCGCGCGCAGGTGCAGGGCCTTGCGGGCTATCCGGTGTTCACGCGCAAGCCGCACACGGACATCTGCTACCTCGCGTGCGCGCGCGCACTGCTCGAGGCGGCCCCGAGCGTGTATCCGATGTTCGCGACGCACAACGCGCACACGATTGCGTGGGTGAGCGCGCGCGCGGCAAGCCTTCGCAGCGACGGGTTCGAGTTCCAGCGGCTGCACGGCATGGGCGAAGCGCTCTACCGGCGCGTCCTTTCCGACGAAGACTTCGGGGTCAGAGCTGCAAGTATTGGCGGCGCCGGTGTGCGCGAGGGCCCTGCGCACCAACCGCCGATACTGACAGCTCTGATCCCGAAGTGCCGCGTGTACGCGCCAGTCGGTGGGCACCGCGATCTTCTGCCCTACCTCGTGCGTCGATTGCTCGAGAACGGCGCCAACGCGTCGTTCGTCAACCGCATCGGCGATCCGCGCATCGAAATTAACGATGTCGTCGCCGATCCGTTGGCGCGAGCGCGATCGTGGGACTTCGCGCCGGCACCGAAGATTCCGCTGCCCGCCGACCTCTTCGCGCCCGAGCGACGCAATTCGGCGGGCGTGTCGCTCGCCGACCAGCCGGCGATGCGCGCGCTCGATGAAGCGGTCGCACAGAGTTCGCCGGTGCGATGGACGGCGGCGCCGATCGCCGGCGATGCAACACCCGCCGGTGCGCCGCGCGAGGTTTTCGATCCGGCCGACCGGCGACGGAGCATCGGCACCGTCGTTGATGCGGACTGGCCGGCGGTCGATCGCGCCCTGACGATGCTCGTCGACGGGCAGCGCGCGTGGGATACGTTGCCCGCGCACGAACGGGCGGCGATACTCGATCGCGCGGCCGCGCGCATCGAAAGCGAGCGTCCGACGTGGGTCGCATTGCTCGCGCGCGAGGCCGGCAAGACGCGAAGTGCCGCGCTTGCCGAAGTGCGCGAAGCGGCCGACTTCTGCCGCTATTACGCCGCGCAGGCGCGGCTGCGCTTCGACGTGCCGCTTTCGCTGCCGTCGCCGACGGGGGAATCGAACACGCTCGCGCTGCGCGGCCGCGGTGTCTTCGCGTGCCTGTCACCCTGGAATTTCCCGCTCGCCATTTTCACCGGACAGGTCGCGGCGGCGCTTGCGGCCGGCAACGCGGTCGTGGCGAAGCCCGCGGAGCAGACACCGCTCATCGCGGCACACGCCATTCGCGCGCTGCACGAAGCGGGCGTGCCGATGAATGCGTTGGCGCTGATGCCAGGGCCCGGTGAAACGATCGGCGCGCGGCTGGTCGCGGATCCGCGCATCGCGGGCGTCGCGTTCACGGGATCGACGGCGGTCGCAAGCTTGATCGCGCAGACGCTCGCGGCGCGTACGCCGATCGTGCCGCTCATCGCCGAGACCGGCGGCCAGAACGCGATGATCGTCGACAGCTCGGCGCTCGCCGAGCAGGTGGTGAGCGACGTCGTGCAATCGGCGTTCGACAGCGCGGGACAGCGCTGCTCGGCGTTGCGCCTGCTCTGCCTGCAGGAGGACATCGCGCCGCGCGTGCTCGAGCTCCTCGCCGGCGCGATGGACCAGCTTTCGATCGGCGACCCCGGCGATCTCGCCACGGACGTCGGGCCGGTCATCGATGAGGCTGCGCGCGCTGCACTCGACGCGCACGTCGCGCAAATGAACGCCGCCGGGCTCGTGCACCACCGCGCGGCACTTCCCGAGGCTTGCGCGCAGGGCACGTTCGTCGCGCCGACGCTGATCGTGCTCGATCGCATGGACCGTCTCACGCAGGAGATCTTCGGCCCGGTCGTCCATGTGAGCACGTGGCGCGCAAGCGAGCTGGACGCGCTGATCGACGCGGTGAACGGCTTCGGCTACGGATTGACGCTCGGCATTCACAGCCGCGTCGACGCGACGATCGAGCGCATCGTGTCGCGGATTCGCGTGGGGAACGTCTACGTGAATCGCAACATGATCGGCGCCGTTGTCGGCATGCAGCCGTTCGGCGGCGAAGGCCTGTCGGGCACGGGCCCGAAAGCGGGCGGCCCGAATTATCTGCCGCGCTTCGCGGTCGAGCGCACGCTGTCGGTCAACACCGCGGCGGCGGGCGGCAACGCCGCATTGCTCGCGCAGGCCGAGGATTGATGCGCGCGAAAATTACCGGCGCGCTTGCAGATCGTGGAGCTTCCGCTCGAGGTCCTCGATCCGCTGCATGAAGCGCACGACGACGGCGACCGAGTGAGCGTCATCGAGCGCGAAATCGTCGCGCAAGCGGCGCGCGGTGCGGGCCGTGACAATGCAGCGCGAGCTGAAGCTCCAGGATCCCGCGGCAACGTCGCGCGGCTCGAGCGCCCCGCAATCGACGAGCACCTGCAATTCGGCTTCAGTGAGACCCGATTGCTCGATCAATTGCGCGATCGACACCGCGCCTGTTTCGTCGAGGAACAACGCGGTCGACGCCTCGATGTTCACGAATGTCCTCCTCAATCGACCATGTGCGCACGCGGGTTGAACGTCGACGCTTCCTTCAACTGCGTGAACAACGCGCGCTGGCGTTCATCGACGACGGTTGGCACTGCGATCTGCGCAATCGCGTACAGATGACCCGCGGTACCGTCGGGGCGAGACAGTCCGCGCCCCGCGAGGCGCAGCTTCTGCCCCGCGTGCGTACCGGCCGGCACCTTGAGCGTCACTTGCCCCGCTGGCGTCGGCACATCCACGCTTCCGCCAAGCACGGCCTCCCACGGGGCAAGCGGAAGGTCCATGTACAGATCGAGTCCTTCCGCGCGGTACAGCGGATGCGATTGCACGGCGATGTCGAGATACAGGTTGCCGTCGCGGCCGCCATTGACGCCACTGCCGCCCTTGCCCGGGACGCGAAGCTTCTGACCGTCGGTTACACCCTTGGGCACGCGGACCCGGATCTTGCGCGGCACGCGCCGGAGGAAGCCGTTTTCGTCGGGCTCGGGCACGGCCATGTCGAGCTCGATCTCGGTGCCCTTGTAGGCCTGGTCGAACGAGAGCTGCACCGATGCCTCGAAGTCCTGGCCGGGCAGCGCCGCATTGGAAGCGCGGCGCGCGCCTCGCGTACGGCCGGCGATCCCCGCGAACAGATCCGCAAGGTCGACGTCGTCGAACGAAAACGACGACTCGCCGAACGACTGCTCCCAGCCAGGCGGCGGCCGGAAATCGTCGCCGGGCGTATGGCGGCCGAGCTGATCGTACGCGGCGCGTTTTTCGGGATTCTTCAGCGTCTCGTAGGCTTCCGCCACTTCCTTGAACTTTTCCTCGGCGCCCGGCTCCTTCGACACGTCGGGATGGTATTTACGCGCGAGCTTGCGATACGCGGTCTTGATCTGGTCCGCTTTCGCCGTGCGCTCGACTCCGAGCGTCGCATAATAGTCCTTGTATTTCATCGGGCGCCGTCTCGGGTCGGACGCGTCACTGCAGCTTGATGTTGCCGTCGAACGAAATCTGGATGTTCAAGCTCTGGACAACGAGCGTCATGTGCGCGGGAAAGTTTTCGGCACCCTTGATTGCACCCTCTTCGATCCCCTGCGCGACGGCGCGTTCGATCTCGCGTTGCGAGCCGATGCCGACGACTTTCAGGAACTTGCGAATGCTCAGATTGAATGTCTCTTCATCCATGATGGCACGGTCT
This sequence comes from Pseudomonadota bacterium, assembly GCA_030854685.1. Classification (GTDB taxonomy): domain Bacteria; phylum Pseudomonadota; class Gammaproteobacteria; order Burkholderiales; family Casimicrobiaceae; genus VBCG01. The sequence goes on from JALYSS010000086.1 coordinate 5,660, forward strand.
CCGGTGGTGGTGGGATGTGCTGCGCTCCTATTCTAGTGCGCCAACCCATAAGTTTGCGTACATGCCAAGACGCGCATCCGCGCGCCGAGTGCGGGAAGCGAACCGCAGCCATCGCCATGGCGAGGATGAGCGACAGGACAATCGGCGATGCGGGGAGCGTCGAACATAGCGAAACTCATGGGTTGGCGTATAGCCACAGCTGCGCGCCGCACCAGGCATCGTGCCCGATGGCGGGTGGTGACACCCGATTCGGATGTCACCGGCCACCGGCGACGCGCTCGATGGCGACTCCGATTTCGCGCACGCCCGGCAATGCCCCGAGCTTCGCGACCCGCACCTTGACCGACTGCGCACCGAAGTCGTCGAGCACCATCGACGCGATCGCTTCCGAGAAGCGCTCCAGCAACTCGTGCGGATGGTCCTGCGCAAACGCACGAAGGCGCTTCACCACCGTCGCGTAGTCGATCGCATCGGCGAGGTCGCCGGTTTCGAACGGGCGCGAGGACGGCAAGCCGATATCGAGATCGACGCGAATCGTCTGCGTCAGTTCCCGCTCCCATGCATAGACGCCGACGCTGGTCTCGAGGCGCAGATCGTGGATGAAGATCGTGTTCATGAAGGTCGCGGCAGGTGCCCGTTCGCGGATCGGTCGGCTAGAATCGGCATCCATATTACCGAAGGTTCACGGAAGCGCTCGTGTTCGCAACGCTGCTCCTGATCGTCGGCGCGTATCTGATCGGATCCGTCTCGTTCGCCGTGATCGTGAGCCGCGCATTCGGATTGCCCGATCCGCATGCGTATGGATCCGGCAATCCCGGCGCCACCAACGTGCTTCGCAGCGGCCACCGCGCGGCCGCGCTCCTCACGTTGCTCGGTGACGGGTTGAAGGGATTTGCCGTCGTGTTCGCGGCGCAGCATCTCGCGCCGGTACAGGGCGCGGCTGCCTGGACGGTTGCCGGTGCGGCGCTCGCCGTTTTCATCGGCCACCTCTATCCGGTGTTTCATCGCTTCGCGGGCGGCAAGGGCGTGGCAACCGCGGCCGGGATCGTATTCGCGTTGCACTGGCCGCTCGGCGTCGCGCTTGCAGCGGTGTGGTTCACGATCGCGTTCGGGTTCAAGATCAGTTCGCTCGCGGCGCTCGTCACGGCTGTGCTGCTGCCGCTCGGATTGTTCTATGCGCATGGTCCAGGGACCGAGGCCTGGGCGGGCGTGGTCATCGCGCTGCTCCTGTTCTGGCGGCATCGAGCCAACATCCGGCAACTCGCCAGCGGGCGCGAGCGCACGATCGGCCAGTAACGCGCGATCACGCGCCCGACGCCACGACCGTTCGGAGCTCCCATCGGGGTTGCACCGAAAAGCCGTAGTCCTTTTTCGCATCGGCGAGACGCATCGCGGCCGCCATCGCAATCATCGCGCCGTTGTCGGTGCAAAACCGCGGCTCCGGAAAGAAGACGCGAGCGCCGCGCGCAGCCAGCGCGTCGGTCAGCCGCGAGCGCAACGCCCGATTGGCGCCAACGCCGCCGGCGACAACGAGCGACGCCAGCCCGGTGACATCGAGTGCGTGCAGCGCCTTGGCGACGAGCACGTCGACGACCGCGGCCTGAAACGCAGCCGCAATGTCCGCCTTGCGGGATAGCGGCAGCCGCGACGGGTCGCCGCCATCGCTCGCATCGCGCGCGCGGAGCGCTACCGCCGTCTTGAGGCCGGAGAAACTGACGTCGAGATTCCCGGAATCGATCATCGGCCGCGGCAATGCCATCGCGTTCGCGTCGCCCTGCTCCGCGAGCGCCGCGAGCGCCGGGCCGCCGGGATACGGCAGACCCAGCAACTTCGCGGTCTTGTCGAACGCCTCGCCGGCCGCGTCATCCAGCGTGTCGCCCAGCAACGCATACTGGCCGACGCCTTCCACTCCGAAGAATTGCGTGTGACCGCCCGAGACGAGCAACGCTACGAAAGGAAACGCCGGGGCTGGCTCACCGAGGAGCGGCGAAAGCAGATGGCCTTCGAGGTGATGGATGCCGAGCACCGGCTTGCCGAGCGCGAATCCGAGCGCATTTGCAATGCTCGCGCCGACGAGCAGCGCGCCGGCGAGGCCGGGCCCCTTGGTGTAGGCGATCGCGTCCAGGTCGCGCACGCCGATCCGCGCGCGGGCGAGCACTTCCTTCACGAGGGGCAGGACGCGACGCACATGATCGCGCGCGGCGAGCTCCGGCACGACACCGCCGAACGCTCGATGCAGCGCGACCTGCGAATACAGCGCGTCCGCGACGAGGCCGCGCCTGGTGTCGTAGAGCGCGACACCCGTTTCGTCACAGGAGGTTTCGATGCCGAGAACGCGCATGGCGGGCAGTACTATACCGGGCACTATACCGAGCTTGCCGCCGACCCGTCGTCGCTGCTACAATTGTCGGTTACCGTAACCCGTCCGAATGCACGGAAAGGCTTTACCCAACATGACCAGCGTTCGCGTTCGCGAGAACGAGCCGTTCGAAGCGGCACTTCGTCGCTTCAAGCGCACGATTGAAAAGACGGGCCTCCTGACCGAGCTTCGAGCCCGCGAGTTCTACGAGAAGCCCACGTCCGAGCGCAAGCGGAAGAAGGCCGCCGCGGTGAAGCGGCATTACAAGCGACTGCGGAGCCAGCAGCTGCCACCGAAGCTTTACTAGCCCGCACCAGCCCGCGTCCGGCGCAATGCGCCGGACCATCGGGGTCGGAAAATCGGGGTCCGATTTTCCGCGCAGTTAATTCGCTCTGACCCCAATTTTCCAGGCGATTCGCCGCTTCTTTGCTTCGATGACGCTCAAGGATCGCATTACCGAGGACATGAAGGCCGCGATGCGTGCGAAGGCCGTCGCGCGGCTGTCGACAATTCGCCTGCTCCTTTCCGCGATCAAGCAACGCGAAGTCGACGGGCGCGTGACGCTCACCGACGCCGAGGTCGTTGCGGTCATCGGCAAGATGGTCAAGCAGCGCAAGGACTCGATCACCCAGTTCGACGCGGGCAACCGGCCGGACCTCGCCGACGCCGAGCGCGCCGAGATCGTCATTCTCGACACGTATCTGCCGCATCGGATGCCGGAAGGCGCAATCGAGCAGGCGGTGGACGCCGCCCTTTCTGCGGCGCGCGCCGCGGGTGCGAGCGGACCCGCGCTGATGGGAAAGGTCATGGCGGCGCTCAAAGCCCAACTCGCCGGCCGCGCTGACATGGCGCAAGTCGCAGCGCTGGTGAAAGCGCGCATCTAGCGTTCCGCCGGCGTCCGTCGCCGGCCGCCCGCAACGGTCCTGCGTTCGCTATACTGAGGCGTTTCCCTGCCGTGTGGGAGCGCCCGCGGCCGGCTTTCCGGCCGGTCGCGCGGTGCCCTTCGCATTCGGCCTGCCCGGCCGCGACGGCATTCCACATACTCCGGGCGTGGCCCGTCAGCGATGATCCCGAACGACTTCATCCAGACGCTGCTCGCCCGCGTCGATATCGTCGACGTGATCGACCGCCTGGTTCCGCTCAAAAAATCGGGCGCGAACTACCAGGCGTGCTGCCCGTTCCACAGCGAAAAGACGCCGTCGTTTACGGTGAGCCCGACGAAGCAGTTCTACCACTGCTTCGGCTGCGGCGCCCACGGCACCGCGATTGGCTTCCTCATCGAATTTGCGGGCAAGTCGTTCCCCGAAGCGGTCGACGCGCTCGCGCGCGATGCGGGCCTCGAAGTGCCGCGGATCGACAAGCCCGGCGAGCGTGAGCAGCGCGAAGAAAGCCACGACCTCTGCGAGACGTTGCTCGTCGCCGCCAGGTTCTATCGCGGGCAGCTCAAGGACGCCCCGGCCGCCATCGATTACCTGAAGCGCCGCGGACTGACAGGCGTGGTTGCCGCACATTTCGGCATCGGATACGCGCCGCCGGAATGGCAAAATCTGGCGACACCGTTCCCCACGTACAACGATGCGGCGCTCGAAGCCGCGGGACTCGTGATCGCCGGCGAAAACGGCAAGCGCTACGACCGGTTTCGTGACCGCGTGATGTTCCCGATACACGACACGCGCGGACGCGTCATCGGATTTGGTGGCCGCGTCCTCGATTCCGGAGAGCCAAAATACCTCAACTCCCCTGAAACTGCCGTCTTTTCGAAGGGGAAAGAGCTCTACGGACTCTATCTCGCGAGAAACGCGATCCGCGAGGCCGGCCGGGTCGTCGTCGTCGAAGGCTACATGGATGTCGTCGCGCTGGCGCAGCATGGAATCGGCTATGCCGTCGCGACGCTCGGGACAGCAACGACGACCATGCACGCGCAAAAGCTCTTCCGGCTCGCCGACTCGGTCGTATTTTGCTTCGATGGCGATGCGGCGGGTCGCAAGGCCGCGTGGCGTGCGCTCGAAAACACGCTGCCGCTGCTTTCCGACGGCAAGGAAGCACGATTTCTCTTCCTGCCCGACACAGAGGATCCCGATGATTTCGTGCGCCGCCGCGGGAAGCGCGTTTTCGAGGACGCGGTCGCGAACGCGGTGCCGCTGTCGCAGTACCTGCTCACCGAGCTTGCGGCACAACACGCGCCAACGACAGCCGAAGGTCGCGCGGCGCTGGTGGCGGCCGCCAAGCCCTACGTCGGACAGATCGCCGCGCCGATTCTTGCGGCACTCGTTCGTCGCCAATTGGCCGAACTCGCCGGTCTTCCGGAGGACCAACTCGGATCGCTGGTGGGATCCAAAGCCGCGCCATTCGCAAACGCGCGCGGGCCGCGCAACCGACCGGAGTCGCGCGAGGCGGCCGCCGGCAACGTACGGCGTCCGCCGTCGTTGCTGCGCGCGCTGCTGCAGGGTCTGGTGCTCGAGCCGTCGCTCGCGCGGCGCCACGATCTTCCGGCCGTGGATGAATCCGGCCCCGAGACCGCCGCATGGAACGCCGTGCTCGACCACTGCAAGACCGCGCCCGGGGAGCCAACGACGGCGAGCGTGGTCCAGTACTTTGCGGGCAGCGACCACGCGGGTGCGCTCGCCGGCGTACTCGCATCCGCCGCGGACCAGGCGCTATCGCCCGAGCAGGTGGAAGTCCAGGTGCTGGCGGCGGCGGCGCGACTACGCCGCGCGGAGGATCAGCGTTCGCTGCGCGCGATGCTTTCGCAGCCGCTGGAGGCGCTGACCGCTGAAGAGCGCGAAACATTGACGCAGCGGCTGAAGGCGGCGGCGCGCGACGAGCATGCGGGGCACTGATGAATGACGGACGACCGTGCGTTTCGACGCCGGCACGTTATAATTTGAGGTTTTTCGCGCCGCCCCCATTGTCATTCGGAGGGCGCGGCCTCGGAAACACGGAACGGCGCAGCCGCCGTCCGCCCTGACCAGCGGCGCCGTTACCGAACAAGGACGACCATGGTAAAGAAGCACGTGAAGCCCGCCCGCAAATCGCCTCGCGCGACCAAGCGCAAATCCCCGGCCAGGAAGCCGGCGGCGAAGCACGCGGCGAGGAAGAAGCCGAAGACGGTCGCGGCCGGCAAGCGCGCGACCGCCAGGAAGCGCCCGGCCGCCAACGGCAGCAAGCCGGTGCGCCGGAAGACCGTCGGCAATGCGAAGGCCGGCCCGTCGACAAAGCGCAAGGGCGCACCGAAGTCGAAGCCGTCGGTCAAGGCGGGCAAACCCGCGTCCGGCCCGAAGCCTGACAAAGCGACCGCGAAAGCCGGCGCCGCCGCGCCGGCCGCCGTACCAAAGGGCGTCCCGGCCCGCAAGGCCTCCGCAGGGGAAATCGCCGCCAAGATCGCGGGCAAGCGTGCGGAAGACGCCGCGCACAAGAAGGGCAAGAACGGCAAGCACGCCGAGGTCGCGCCGCGCGTGCTGACGCCCGCCGACGTCGAAGCGCGCAAACGACGCCTCAAGACGCTGATCGTGCTCGGCAAGGAGCGCGGCTACCTGACGTACGCCGAGATCAACGATCACCTGCCGGACGACATCCTCGACGCCGAGCAGATCGAGGGCATCATCTCGATGATCGGCGACATGGGCATCCAGGTGTACGACGAAGCCCCGGATGCCGAAACGTTGCTGATGTCGGAATCGACGCCGACGGTGCCCGCGGAGGACGTCGAGGAAGAGGCCGAGGCCGCGGCGTCCACGCTCGACAGCGAATTCGGCCGCACGACCGATCCGGTGCGCATGTACATGCGCGAAATGGGCTCCGTCGAGCTCTTGACGCGCGAAGGCGAAATCGCGATCGCGAAGCGGATCGAGGAGGGTCTGAAGCACATGATCCTCGCGATCTCCGCATGTCCGATGACCGTGCAGCAAATCCTCGAACTCGCGGACAAGATCTCCAAGGATGAGCTGAAGATCGACGACGTCGTCGACGGCCTGCTCGACTTCAACGAGGAACTCACGGCGATCGAGGACGAAAGCACGGAGATCGAGGACGAAGACGAGGAAGCCGATCCGGGCGCGATCGAGAGCGAAAACCTCGAGCGCCTGAAGGTCGCCGCGCTGGTGCGCTTTGGTACGATCCGCAGGCTCTTCACGCGGATGCTCGCCATGCTGCAGAAGGAAGGTCACAAGGCGCCGAAGTACCTGGACCTGCAGAGGAAAATTTCCGCCGAGCTGATGCAGATCCGCTTCTCGGCGCGCATGGTCGAGAAGCTATGCGACTGCGTGCGCACCGAGGTCGACAACATCCGCCAGCACGAGCGCAAGATCCAGGACCTCGTCGTCAACAAGAGCGGCATGCCGCGTCCGGATTTCATCAAGGCGTTCCCGGCGAACGAAACGTCGCTGCGCTGGATCGACCGCGAGGTCAGTGCGCATCACGGTTACAGCGAGCTGCTCGCCAAATACCGTCAGGCGATCGTCGAGCAGCAGCAGAAGCTCCTCGACCTGCAGATGCGCGTGATGATTCCCTTGAAAGACCTGAAGGAAATCAACAAGCAGATGTCGACGGGCGAGGCAAAGGCCCGCAAGGCGAAGCGAGAAATGACCGAGGCCAATCTGCGCCTCGTGATCTCGATCGCGAAGAAATACACGAATCGCGGCCTGCAGTTCCTCGACCTGATCCAGGAGGGCAACATCGGCCTCATGAAGGCCGTCGACAAGTTCGAATACCGGCGCGGCTACAAATTCTCGACGTACGCGACGTGGTGGATCCGCCAGGCGATCACGCGCTCGATCGCCGACCAGGCGCGAACGATCCGCATCCCGGTGCACATGATCGAGACGATCAACAAGATGAACCGCATTTCGCGGCAGATCCTGCAGGAGACGGGGCAGGAGCCCGATCCGGCGACGCTCGCGGTCAAGATGGAGATGCCGGAGGAAAAGATCCGCAAGATCCTCAAGA
>JALYSS010000087.1 GCA_030854685.1 Pseudomonadota bacterium
GTCGAGCGCGTCGTCGCGCGTGCGCCAGACATCGAATGAAATGCGCAGCGACGGCGGTGCCACGCCGTCGAGCACGACGCTGCGCACATGCTCGGGATGCCGGCGCAAATACTCCTGCGCGACGCGCGTGCCGTAACTGCCACCCCACAGGTTGACTTGCCGATAGCCGAGCGCTTCGCGCATGTCGTCGAGATCGGCGACCCACGCGCTGGTCGTGTATTGCGACGCGTCGACGCCTTTTTTGGCGAGCTGCCATGCGCACAGCAGCGCCTTCGGCACCGGATCGATGTCGAACTCCGCGTGCTCGTCGGACGCGAACGCGGGGCAGTCGAGCGGCGACGAGCGACCGGTGCCGCGCTGGTCGATCAGGACGATGTCGCGGGTGCGGCGGATCGCGCTCAATTGCAGGGCGAAGGGGCCGAGCGTCGACGCGGCCTGGCCCGGGCCGCCGGCGAGCAGCACCAGCGGATCGGGTGAAGGCGAGAGCGTATTGGCGGGCAGCACGGCAACGAAGATCGACAGCCGGCGTCCCTGCGGGCGCCGTCGGTCTTCGGGCACGTCGAGCGTCCCGCACTGCACCGCCTGCGCGACCTTCGGCAGACGACATTCGATGAGCGCAATGCGCCGCGTGCCTGCCGCCCGATCGCCGCACCCCGCCATGCACATCGCCAGCGCGACGATTGCCAGGAGACGGGAGACAGAGGACAGGGAACGGAACGATCGGAGAATCGATGTCATGGGCCGTGTCATCCGGTCGTCAGCGGATCGGGGCGTAAGATACCGATCGAGCATGTGCGCGCATTGCTTCGAGTACGCGTCTTCCGCAGACCATGGCTGAGCTCGAGCCCGGTATTGTCACCGATCTGCGCAATCTCCTCAGCTATGGCGGCTATTTGCGCCTTGACCGACTGCTCGATGCGCAGCAGCCGGTGTCCGGTGGCGAGGGACGACCGCCGCGGCACGACGAGATGCTGTTCATCATCCAGCACCAGGTGTCGGAGCTGTGGATGAAACTGATGATCCACGAGTTGCGCGCGGCCATTGCCAACGTGCGAACCGACGCACTCGAGCCCTGCTTCAAGATCCTCGCGCGCGTCAAGCTGATCCAGAAGCAGCTGTTCGAGCAGTGGGCCGTGCTCGAGACGCTGACGCCATCCGAATACGAGGGGTTCCGGCCCGCGCTCGGCACGTCGTCGGGATTCCAGTCCGCGCAATATCGCGCGATCGAATTCCTCCTTGGCAACAAGAACGCCGCGATTCTCGACGTGTTCCGCCACGATCCGCAGGCGCTCACCAGCCTCGACGCGCTGCTGCACGCGCCGTCGCTGTACGACGAATTCCTGCGCCTTCTCGCGCGCCGCGGCTTGCCGGTGCCGCGCGCATCGCTCGAACGCGACGTGACGCAGCCCTACGTGCGCAATCCGGATCTCGTGCCGGTGTTCCAGCGAATCTACGGCGATCCTGCGCACTGGTGGGACGCCTACGACATGTGCGAGAAGCTGGTCGACGTCGAGGAAGCGTTCCAGCTCTGGCGCTTCCGGCACATGAAAACCGTCGAGCGGATCATCGGCTACAAGCCGGGAACGGGCGGCTCGTCGGGTGTCGCGTTCCTGCGCCGTGCGCTCGAGCATTCGTTCTTCCCCGAACTGCTCGACGTGCGCACCGTCATCGGAGCACGGTAAAGCACGCGATGGATGCACGGTCTGCACCGCGCGACATCGAAGCGGCCGTGGCGGCGCTCGGTGATGGGGCGTTCACCGAGCAGGCGCTTGCAACGCACGTTGCGCCGCTCTTCGCGCACGCACTTGCCATCGCGCCCGAACGCGTCTATCTCGCCAATCACTCGCTCGGTCGGCCGCTGGACGCGATGGACAGCGACGTTCGCGAAGGCCTCGCGGCGTGGTACGCGAAGATGGGCGGCGCCTGGGACGCGTGGATGACGGAGCTCGATGCGTATCGCGGCCGGCTCGCCCGGCTCATGAATGCGCCGCGCAGCGATTGCGTCGTCCCGAAGACGAGCGCCGGACAGGGCCTGCGCGCAATTCTCAACAGTTATCGCATTGACGAGCGCCCGCGCATCGTCGCGACACGCGGCGAGTTCGACTCGCTCGACATCATTCTGCGCGAATACGCGCGCTGCGGCCGCATCGATCTCGCGTTCGTCGAGGCGCGCGGCGACGGCAGGTTCGAGACCGCCGATATCGTCGACGTGATCGGCACCCGCGTCGACCTCGCCGTCGTATCCGAAGTGATTTTCAATACCGGCCAGCGCATCGATCGCATCGACGCCATCGTCGACCGGACGCACCGTGCACATGGCCGCGTGCTGCTCGACGTCTATCACTCGCTCGGCGCGCTCCCCGTCGACGTCACGGCACTCGACGTCGACTTCGCGGTGGGCGGCAGCTACAAGTACCTGCGCGGCGGACCCGGCGCCTGTTTCCTGTACCTGCATCCACGGCACCTCGACGGGTCGCTGCGTACGCTCGACACCGGCTGGTTCGCGAAGCGCGATGCGTTTTCCTATGGTCGGCCGGATCCGCCGCAGCTCGCCGAAGGCGGCGACGCGTTCCTCGAATCGACGCCGCCGGTGCTGACGTGGTACCAGGCGCGTGCGGGCCACCGGCTCACGCTGGCGCTCGATCCGGCCCGCATTCGCGCCTACTCATTGCGACAGCAGCAGCGCCTGGTCGAATTGCTGGCGTCACGCGGCATCGCGGCGCGCGGTGGAACCGGCGATCATGGTGCTTTCGTCGTCGTGACCGATCCGCGCGCCGGCCATTGGTGCGCGGCCCTGGCGCAGCGCCAGATCGTGACCGACGCGCGCGGCGACCACCTGCGGATGTGCCCCGACATCCTGACGAAGGAAGAGGAATTGGTGCGCGCCACAGACGCGCTGACCGACATCGCGTAGTGAGCGAAGGCGAGGCGTAACCGGACGGCTGCGCCTCGCCGTTGGCCTACGCCGCTGTTTCGATCGACGGAATCGACCTCAGGTATTCGTAGATCGCCCGCAGGTCTCGGTCGGTCTTCTTCCCGAACGCAGGCCACGGCATCACCTGGAGCAGCGTGCCGGGCGGGTCGAGCGGATTGTGCCCCGTGCGCAGCGTCGTGATGAATTGCTGCAGCGTCAGTCCTGCCGGCCTGCCCAGCGCATCGGGCGTGATATTGGCCGACGTGAATGGCCCGAAATGCTGCCCGCCGGCGAGGAAGCCGGCAATATTGACCTGTTCGGGCTGGCCAAGGTAGGGATCTCCCCCGTCCGCATACGACGGATTGGTGTGGCAATCGTTGCAGCCGCCGGTGTTGACGATGTAGCTGCCCAATCCGACGAGCGCGCGATTCCTGCCCCTCAGGTTGAGCGGCACCGGATTGATTTCAAAGCCGCGCTTGATCTGGCTCTCGCTTGAATCGCCGGCAAGCGAGGACGTGACTGGCAGCACGTTCAGCGCCAGGCCCGCCGCGACCGCTCCCGCGACCAAGGTCAGCCGAGGACGTTTTCGCATTATTCTCTCCTTGAAGACGGCGCCGCCCGGACAGGCGACGCGCCGAGCGCAGCCTATATCGATCGTGTGTACGCGACAAGCGAATACTCCGCCGTCCGTCGGGCAACGGCGGTTGCCGGTTACGCGTTGCGCGTGATGAAGTGCACGGCGATCAGCAGCGTGACCACGAGACCCCCGGCGATCAGGATGCCGACGATGATCACGTCGTGCGGCCGGATCGTGACCATGTCGCGGCGCATCGCGTCGCCTTTGCGGACGCCGAAGAAGCTCCAGAGCACCGCACCGGCGACCTGACGCATCGTCGCCGCCTTGGAGGTCGGTGCGGCCGTCTCGCTTCCGGGGTCCGGAGGGGGTGTGCGGGATGGCGGATCGGGCATCGCGTCGTGGAAGCGCCGGCAAGAGGCGCGTCGACGGCAGCACCTGAACTGGCGCGAGCTTCGGCAGAAAGGGGAAATTCAGCGGGCGCCGCGCGGGTGCTTGAAATGACGGGGGAATCGCCTCACTTTTCCAACATTTGGACTCCACGAAAAACGGCGGACCCCACCATGCGCTTCGATAAGCTCACCACCAAGTTCCAACAGGCGTTGGCCGATGGCCAGAGCTTGGCACTCGGCCACGACAACGGATTCATCGAGCCTCAGCATCTGCTCGCGGCGTTGCTCGCCCAGGAGGACGGCGGCACGGCTTCGCTGCTGGCCCGCGCCGGCGTCAACGTCTCACGGGTCCAGACCGCGCTCAAGACGGCGATCAACAACCTGCCCAAGGTCGAGGGTACGGGAGGCGAGATCACGATCGCCCGTGATCTCAACAACCTGCTGAACCTCGCCGACAAGGAAGCGACGAAGCGTGGCGACCAGTTCATTGCCAGCGAGCTATTTCTGCTCGCGCTCACCGACGACAAGGGACCCGTAGGCCGGCTGCTGAAGGAGCAGGGGCTGACCCGCAAGTCGCTCGAAGCGGCCATCGAGGCGGTGCGCGGCGGCGCCGGGGTCGATTCGCAGGAAGCCGAGGGTCAGCGGCAGGCGCTCGAGAAGTACGCGATCGACCTGACCGAGCGCGCGCGCGAGGGCAAGCTCGATCCTGTCATCGGACGCGACGACGAAATCCGGCGCACGATCCAGATCCTCCAGCGGCGCACGAAGAACAACCCGGTGCTGATCGGCGAGCCGGGCGTCGGCAAGACGGCCATCGTCGAAGGACTCGCGCAGCGAATCATCAACGGCGAGGTGCCGGAGACGCTCAAGAACAAGCGCGTGCTGTCGCTCGACATGGCGTCGCTCCTCGCGGGCGCTAAATATCGCGGCGAATTCGAGGAGCGACTGAAGGCCGTCCTGAAGGATATTGCCGCCGATGCCGGTCGCACTATCGTCTTCATCGACGAGTTGCACACGATGGTCGGGGCAGGGAAGGCCGAAGGCGCGATCGACGCCGGCAACATGCTGAAGCCCGCACTCGCGCGCGGCGAACTGCACTGCGTCGGCGCCACGACGCTCGACGAATACCGCAAGTACATCGAAAAGGATGCGGCGCTCGAGCGGCGCTTCCAGAAAGTGCTCGTCGACGAGCCGTCGGTCGAATCGACGGTCGCGATCCTGCGCGGCTTGAAGGAGCGCTACGAAATCCATCACGGCGTCGAGATCACCGACCCGGCAATCGTTGCGGCGGCCGAGCTCTCGCATCGCTACATCACCGACCGCTTCCTGCCGGACAAGGCGATCGACCTGATCGACGAAGCCGCCGCGCGGATCAAGATGGAAATCGACTCCAAGCCGGAGGCGATGGATCGGCTCGATCGCCGGATCGTCCAGCTCAAGATCGAGCGCGAGGCGGTGAAGAAGGAAAAGGACGAGGCGTCGAAGAAACGCCTTGCCGCGATTGAAGACGAGATCGGTCGCCTCGAGCGCGAGTACGCCGACCTCGACGAAGTGTGGCAGTCGGAGAAGGCGCAAGTCGAAGCCAGTGCGCACATCAAGGAAGAAATCGACAAGATCAAGCTGCAGATGGAAGAGGCCACGCGCAAGGGCGATTGGCAGCAGGTGTCCGAGTTGCAATACGGCAAGCTGCCCGAACTCGAGGCACGTCTCAAAAAGGCCGACAAGACGCTTGCGAGCGAGCGGACGAAAAAGCCGCAACTGTTGCGCACGCAAGTGGGCGCCGAGGAAATCGCCGAAGTCGTCTCGCGTGCGACCGGCATCCCGGTATCGAAGATGATGCAGGGAGAGCGCGACAAGCTGCTCAGGATGGAAGAGCGCTTGCATCAGCGCGTCATCGGACAGGACGAAGCGGTGCGCCTCGTCTCCGATGCGATCCGCCGCTCGCGCTCGGGATTGTCCGATCCGAATCGTCCGTACGGCTCGTTCCTGTTCCTGGGTCCCACCGGTGTCGGCAAGACCGAGCTCACCAAGGCGCTCGCCGAATTCCTGTTCGACTCCGACCAGGCGATGGTGCGTATCGACATGTCCGAGTTCATGGAAAAGCATTCGGTCGCGCGTCTGATCGGCGCGCCGCCGGGCTATGTCGGCTACGAGGAAGGCGGTTACCTGACGGAGGCAGTACGGCGCAAGCCGTATTCGGTGATCCTGTTCGACGAAATCGAAAAGGCGCATCCGGACGTGTTCAACGTGCTGCTGCAGGTGCTCGACGACGGGCGCCTGACCGACGGACACGGCCGCACGGTCGACTTCCGCAACACGGTGATCGTCATGACGTCGAACCTCGCGTCAATCAAGATTCAGCAGATGACCGACAACGACGACAATCCCGAGTTGATCAAGATCGCCGTGATGGCCGAAGTGAAGGCGACGTTCCGGCCCGAGTTCGTGAACCGGATCGATGAGATCGTCGTGTTTCATCCGCTCGCGCAGGGCCAGATCGCGAGCATTGCACGCATCCAGTTGCGTGCGCTCGAGCAGCGGTTGGCGAAGCTCGAGATACGGCTCGACGTTGGCGAGGATGCGCTGACGCACGTTGCGCAGGCGGGCTTCGACCCGGTCTATGGCGCGCGACCGCTCAAGCGCGCGATTCAGCAGGAAATCGAAAATCCGCTCGCGAAGGAGATCCTGTCCGGCGCGTTCGCGCCTGGCGACACGATCCACGTCCGCGAAAAGAAACGACACATCGTATTCGAGAAAAGCGTCGGAGCGGAGCCTGCTGCGGTCTGACGATTGCTCGACCGACCAGGCGCGCGGCGAGCTGCGCGCCTGGTCGAGGCGGCCGCTCCGTTACACGAGCCGGACGTTGCGCAGATCACGCAGGTCGTGACCGGTGCCTTCGGCCACGGCCTCGACGACGTCGCGTGTCATCGCCTTGTAGAGCCCCGCGGTAAGCGCGCCCTGGATCACGTAGGCGAGCGCGCTCATCCAGTCGCGAAGCCCGACGAGCGACGGGAATATTCGGGCGACGCCGTACATGTCGACCGCGTACATCGCGATGCCGAACACGGCACCGATGATCGCGGCAGTCGCCGTGCCGACCCGGTTCACGATGATCGCGACGATCACGCCCGACAGCGCGCCGATTGCTACGAGCAGCGCTGCGCCGACCGCCACCGTCCTCGGGCCGCCTCCGACCGCCGCCGATGGCACGATCGCCTGCAGCGTCACCGTTCCGAAGATCCCGAGCGGTGTCCAGGGCGAAGTGCCCCTCATCGCCCACGAGAATGCCATTTCGATGATGGCGAACACGATCATCGCGACAATGCCCGCGAGGACCGCGATACCCCAGCCGATGGCTCGGCTGTTGGTGCCTGCAACAACGGTTGTCATGATTCCCTCCGCCGGGAATGATTGCGTACCAATTCGTCACGCAGATTCCATACCCGGAGGCGTACGACTTGCACATTCCGCGCGTCATTGTGCAAACGCTGCACTGGCGGCGTCCAAGGCTTCGATCCCCGGCAACAAATGCTGCGTTGCCGAAGTAATCGCGGAAACGCTGTCAGCGGGCTGCTGACGTGTCCGCGCGCCGTTGCAGGAGCCGGCGCGCGAGGCCGCTCGCCGTCAATAGCCACGCGACGAGCGAGATGTCGCCGGCGATTCGTGCGAGCGGATAAAGAAACGCGAGCCGATTGTCCTGTGCGTACGCCTGGGTCGCGACGGCGTACATGCCGAACGGGAACACCAGCGACCAGTATTTCGGGTCGTAGCGAATCGGCACGCGCTGATGCAGATGCCGCCACGCGAAAACCGCGACAAGGAGTGGAATCCACCACGAGCCGGTCGCCCAGAAGAAGAGCGTGAAGCCGGCAAGGAAATGCTCGATGCTAGCGACGAACGCGTAATCGGGCACCGTTTCGATCAGGCGTGCACCGGCGAGCGTCGTGATCGCGACCGCGCCCATGTTGATCCAGTAGGTGGGGGTGAGCATGTGCGCGCCCATCGGGCGGAAAATCCAGCGGAAGAAAATGAGCCCGATGATGACAATGTAAAGCATCGCGCCGGCGAGGAAGAGCACGAGGCAGGTGAAGATGACGGCATCCGGCCGTGCAAATTGTCCTGCGACGAGCGTGCCCAGCACGGCGATCGATTCGGTCGACACCGTGGCGAGGAGCCACGAGCCGTCGAGTCCATGCTCGAGCGTCGGCTTCGGTTCGACGAGCGTTACGGCGGCGAAGAACGCGTAGATCAGCACCACCCACAGCACGAGGCCGAGCACCCACAGCGCGCTGCCCGCGACGTGCCAGCCGGCGAGCTCGACGCACTGGACGCCGAGCACGCACGTCCCGGCCACGATCGTGAGGAATGCCGGACCGGTGACATGATCGCCGAGTTCGTCCGCAACGGCCCGGGGGGTACGCACGATGCGCGCGAATCCCGCGATCCATAACACCGCGTACGTCACGAGGTTGACGGCGAACAACGTTCGCGCGACCGTGACGAAGCCTTGGCCGTCCATCGCGACCGAGACGATGCCGGTTGCCATCACCAGGGCGAAGTAGCCGGGGAAGCTTCGACGAAGCGAAATCAGGGTCAGCGCTGTATTCGTGCAGGAAATCGGGGTCAGGG
>JALYSS010000104.1 GCA_030854685.1 Pseudomonadota bacterium
CACCGAGCGGCAAGTCGTGTACCTGATGGGGATCGTGCGCCGCGATGAAGGCGATACCGCCGCGCAAATCGCTGCTACTACGTCGGGCGTCGTGCGCGTCGTCAAGCTGTTCGAATACATCAGCTGAAGCGGCATGCCTCAACCGCCGGTGGCGCCGCTTCCCGAGCCACGCTATCCGGCCCGGATGGCCGATGTCGCGCATGCGCTCGCCCGCATTCGCACGCTGCCCCGCCCGCTCGTCTTCACCAACGGCGTGTTCGACGTGCTGCATCGCGGGCATGTCACGTATCTCGAGCAGGCGCGGGGACTCGGCGCGTCGCTTGTCGTAGCGGTGAATTCCGACGCGTCGGTAAGGGGGCTCGGCAAGGGTCCGGATCGGCCACTCAACGCACAGGACGACCGGATGGCCGTGCTCGCAGCGCTCGCGTGCGTCGATCTCGTCGTGCCGTTCGACGCCGACACCCCACTCGACCTTATCGTCGCCTGCGCGCCCGACGTGCTCGTGAAAGGCGGCGATTATTCGGTCGCGACGACGGCGGGTGCCGCGGAAGTCATCGGCCGCGGCGGGCGCTTCGTGGCCATTCCGTTTCGCTACGATCGCTCGACAACGGCGCTCGTGCAGCGCATCCGACGTTAATTCCCGATGGCGCAGCGCGCAATACCCTCGAACGCGCCAGGTCGACCGGCGTCACCGGATTACCGGTGTCCCTGACGCTGCCATTGCGCAGCGTGTTGCCTTCGATCACGCCGAAATCGGGATACGCGCCCCGCTTCCGTTGACCTTGAAGTGCGCGTTTTTCATGCCGGTTGCTATAATTGCACACTCTACCCGCGAACCATTTCCCCCTCATGTTGACGATCGACCGCGAAATCGATGCGCGTGGCTTGAACTGCCCGCTGCCGATCCTGCGCACGAAAAAAGCGCTGAACGACATGGCATCGGGACAGACGATCCGCATCACCGCGACCGATCCCGCGAGCATGCGCGATTTCCAGGCCTTTGCGCGTCAGACGGGCAACGAGTTGCTCGAGCACGGCGAAAGCGACGGCGCGTTCTGGTTCGTTCTCAAGCGCCGCTGACGGCGCGGCGGTACCGAGCGCCGGTAGTCAGCGGCGGTACCGGTTCAGGAAGTCGGAAACGATGCCGCGCTGTGCGCTTTCGATTGCCACGTCGAGCGAGCGGTCATACGGATCGTGCTGTCGCGCCTTGCGAAAGGAATTGAGCGCTTCCTGGTGTTCGCCTGCCGCCTGCTGCGCACTCCCCAGGCAACGCCACGCTTCCGGGTTGGCGAGTTCGAGATCGGCCCACCCGCGGCACAACTCGACGGCGCGCCGCGCATTGCCTGCGCGCAGCATTCGCGGCCCCTCGAATTTCAGCAGGTCGATCCGCGCACGCCGCGCGGCCATCATCGCGGTGAACTCGGCGTCACTCGGTTGCTGATCCGGGCGGCCGTCCTGCGCACCGGACGCTGCTGAAGCAGTACCCGCCTGCCCGCCCATGTGCGCGCTACGTGGCAAATGCAGGAAGTCGGACGCCGATGAAAGCGCCGGCAGCGCGGGAAGCAGACGCCCGACTTCGCCGCTTGCGTTCGTCCACTTCGCCTTGACGCTGCCCGGCGAGGGCAGTGCGGCAGCGACCGACGCGTTCATCCACGCGAGCGTATCGGCCATCGGCTGCTGCCAGGCAACGCCATAAAGCCAGATCATCGACGCGAGTCCGCACACGCCGGTCACCGTGTTGACGACGCCGGCGGGGCCATGGGTCACCAGGCAGTCCTCGGCAAAATCCCACTCGGTTTCCTGATGCAGCGCGAGCCGTTCGTGCGCGACGGCGACGAGAATCGGCGCAAGCAACGGAAATCCGCAGCCGACGCCGCGAAACCAGACGCGCATCGCGCGCGAGAATCCGCGGATCAGTTGCGTCCGCGTATTGCGGGACGCGTACGCGTCCGAAATCGAGAACTGGAGGTAGATGCCGAAAAGCCACTTGCCCGGCGTCGTGCCAACGGACGTGATCAGCAGCGCCTCGATCGGCACCCATGACAACGTGATGAGAATCGGGGCGAGCAGCGGATGCGCGAGCCAATGCGCCCAGCGTTCCGGAATGACGCCGAGCGCGCGAAGCTGCGACAGCAGCAACGCGAGCAGCAGTCCCCAGATCGCGTAATCGAACATTCGCGCCGCAAGGCGATGCCATGGGCGTGGCTCGCTCGTGCGCCCCGATTTGGCGCGCTCCAGTTCGGCCATCCGCAACTGGAAGATCCACGACGCGTCTTCCTGCGGCTGATTGGTGCCGAGAAACACGCTACGCTCGCGACGCCAGTTGAGAATCGCGAGGTCGGTTTGCGGCACGAGTCCCGAACGCGCGCTGGCTTGCCGGCGACGCAGAAAAACGATGCCGTGCACGATCGCATAAACGCCGGCGAGAAGCAGGAATATCACCGTCAGCCACCCGAGCACCGAGCGCGCGACGACGACGATGTCGGGTGGCGTGACGAACACGATCGCAGCCGCGATAAAAGTGCCGAACACCGCGCACAAGCCGAACGTCAGGACCGGCGAGCGCCCGAACGACGCTACCCGCTGCGTGAGTCCCGGATGATGGGTCGCGGGAACGTCGGCCTTGTCGTCGGGCAGTTCGGAGTCGAGCGGATCCTCGATCCCGTGGTCGCCCGGGCCGGGGCCGGTCGCGGCCCCCACTTCGGTGTGTTCGTCATCGCCAAGCAACGCGCGATCGACCGCCTGCCGCGATGGCCGATCCTCGTCGTCGTCCGAGCGCGCCAATTCCTGGTCGTAGCGTACGCGCCGCTCGTCATCGCTCAATATGCGACTGGCATGGTTGATGAACCGCAGCGCCTCTTCGACGTTTCCCTGACCGTCGCGGGTCTTTGTGTAATATTTCCGAATGAGTCCGCGCAGCGCCGTCCGGACTTCTTCATCCGTCGATGTGGGAAGAATGCCCAGCGCGTCGTACAGCGTCGCCTTCATGCGTCCTTCAGCGAAGCGCGAAAGTAATATGACATCGGAATAGTCGGACAAAAGTCCACGGAGAGCAACGGGAATCGATGTGGGGCATTGCCGGCAATAGAATGTGCAAGTTCCGGGCCATGCGCCAAATCCGCGATCCACCCGATGCGCGCGAACGCAGGATAAAAAAAGCGGCCTGCGAAGGCCGCTCATGGTGCCGCGCACCGGCAACACCGCCGGTGTCCGTAATCGCGATCAGGGTGCCTGTTCCGCCTTGGGCGTTTCGCGCACCTTGAGTTTTTCGCGGATGCGAGCCGATTTCCCGGAACGACCGCGCAAATAGTAAAGTTTGGCGCGGCGGACGTCGCCCCTGCGCTTCACCTCGATCGACGCGATCAGAGGCGAGTACGTCTGGAACGTCCGCTCGACGCCTTCCCCGCTCGAGATCTTTCGCACGGTAAACGCGGAATTAAGGCCGCGGTTGCGCTTGGCAATCACGACGCCTTCATAGGCCTGAACGCGCTTGCGTTCGCCTTCGACGACATTGACGTTGACGATCACCGTGTCGCCGGGAGCGAACTCGGGGATCGTCTTGTTGAGCCGCGCGATTTCCTCGCGCTCGAGCGTTTCTACGATGTCCATGGCGTTGTTCATCCTTTTGAATGGGCCTGGCCGGCCGCTTTCGCGCGAGCGCTGGGCGCCCGCTGATGGGCGCGTCGCGTCAATTATCCGTCAGTTCGACTTGGTACTCCGAAAGCAATGTCTGCTCGTCCGGCGCGAGCGGGCGTCGATCCAGCAAATCGGGCCTCCATTGCCACGTGCGCCCCACCGCCTGCTTCAATCGCCAGCGCCTGATCGCCGCGTGATCGCCGGAGAGCAGCACCTCCGGCACCCGCTCCCCGTCGTAACGCTCGGGCCGCGTGTAATGTGGACAGTCGAGGAGCCCGTCCGCAAACGAATCCTGCCGCGCCGATTCGGCGTCGTTCAGCGCGCTGGGCAACTGGCGCACGATCGCGTCGATCAACAGCAGCGCCGGCAACTCGCCGCCTGAAACGACAAAATCACCGACCGACACCTCGCAGTCGACCTCCCGGTCCAGCAGACGCTGATCGACGCCTTCGTAGCGTCCCGCCAGCAGCGTCACGCCGTGTCCGGGATCCGCGACGAGGTCCATCACCGTCCGGTGCGTCAGTGGCGAGCCCGCCGGCGACAGGTATAGCGTCCTGCCGCGTGCAACCCCTGCGACCGACTGCGCCTCGCGTGCGGCTTCGAGCGCGCGCGCGAGCGGCCCCGCCATCAAAACCATTCCGGGTCCGCCGCCATAGGGACGATCATCGATCGTCCGATACGCGTCGGTCGCGAAGTCGCGTGGGTTGAAGACGCCAAGTTGCCACAGTCCCCGCTCCCGAGCACGGCCGGTGATGCCGTAACCGCACGCCTGCGTCACCATTTCCGGAAACAACGTCACGACGTCGATGCGCATCTCGCGTGGCCCATCAGTCATTCGCCGGCCAATCGACCTCGATCCGGCGCGCCGCCGCGTCGACGCCATCGATGTACTGCGGAACCCACGGGATCAACCGCTCGCGTCCGTCGTCACCGGCGATGCGCAGGATCGGGTGCGCGCCGCTTTCGGCAAACTCCGCTACGACGCCCAATGTTTCAGCGTTACGGTTCACGACCGTCATGCCGATCAGGTCGGCCTGGTAATGCTCGTCGTCGCCAAGTGCTGGCAGCGACGCGCGCGGCACCCCCACATCGGCGCCGCGCAATGCGCAGGCCGCCTCGCGCGACGCAATGCCTGCAAGATCCGCGACCAACATCCCCGCCTGCTCGCGTCCCGCCAGGACACGGTACGCCACCCAAGTCGCGCCCGCGTGCGTGCGCACCCACCACTCGTCGTAATCCAGCAGCGACGCGGGATCCGCCGACTGCGCCTTGACCTTCAGCGCACCGCGCAAGCCGTGCGGCGCGCCGACGCGCCCCATCACGACGATGAGCGGTGCGTCGGTCGGGCTCAGGCGATCGCAGCGCTCGCCGGTGCGCCGGTCTCGGCGGGCACTGACGGCGCTGGTACGGCCTTCGCCGCGCGCTCGACGAGCGTCCGCACCGTGTCGGAGAGCTTCGCGCCGTGCTGCTGCCAATACGCGACGCGTTCGTGTGCGATGCGCAGGCTTTCCTCTTTACCGGCGGCGACCGGGTTGTAGAACCCGACCCGCTCGATGAAGCGCCCGTCGCGCCGGTTGCGCGAATCCGTCACGACGACGTTGTAGAACGGCCGCTTCTTGGCGCCGCCGCGGGCCAGTCTGATCACTACCATGGTTGGTCGTCCAGTTCGGCGCCCGGCGCCCGGAATTCGGGGTCGAATCGCAAAACGAAAGGCGATGATTATACGGTGAAATCGGCGCTGTCGGCAAATGCAATACCACTATCTGCAATACCACTATCGACTGCGGGATCACGAATGCCGGCAAGGATTAGCGCCGCAATCCGGCGTCGCCGACAGACCGCTGAAAAACGTAGCGAGGAGGCCGAGATGCGAGGCACGCGGGTGCGAGGGTGCGACAAACCGGAACGTACACGGC
>JALYSS010000115.1 GCA_030854685.1 Pseudomonadota bacterium
GGTAGCCCGTCAGGCGCTGGCCATGGCGGCGCATCGTCAGCGTCTGCGGCAGTTCGCCGAAGTCCCATTGGCGAAGGCCACGCCGCTCGAACGCAGGCCCCTCCGCCACGAATTCGAGCCGGGCGGCATCGCGCAGCCGCTCGCGCAACGCGGCGAGGTCGCGGCCCATCGCGAGCTCGCGTCCGGACGCATCGACGACGCGGACGTTGATGGCGAGATGCGGCGGCAACTCGATATTGCGCAGCACCTGGGCGGATGGCGCGTCACCCAGCCGCTTGCGCAGGTAGGCGCGCAATGCGTCGACGATCGCCGTGTCGTGGTGCGGCGTCGCCTCGAGAAACGCAGTCACCGTTTCCGGCAGCGGAATGAGCCGGTTGCGCGACACTTTCGGAAGCGCTTTCAGGTAATGCGTCACCTTGTCGCGGATCATCCCGGGCACGAGCCAGCTGAGCGCCGCATCCTCGACCTGGTTCAGAAGCGCGAGCGACACCGTCAGCGTCAACCCGTCCAGCGGATGACCGGGTGCAAAGCGGTACCTGAGCGGCAGCGCGGCGCCGGCAATCGACAGCGTTTGGGGGAACAGCGCTTCGGTCACCGACAGTGCCGCGTGCCGCATCAGCGCGTCACGCGTCAGGAACAGCCGCTTCGGAGCGCGTCGCTCGTCGTCGCGGCGCCACGCCTCGAATGTCGTGCGCGAGTACACGCCCTCGGGAATACGCGCAGCAAAGAACGCCGCGATCGCCTCGTCGTCGACGAGCACGTCTTCGCGGCGCGCCTTGTGTTCGAGTGCCGATATTTCGGCGATCAATGCGCGGTTGTACGTCGCAAACGGCGTCTCGACGCCGAGCTCGCCGGCGACCAGCGCTTCACGAATGAACACGTCCCGCGCGTCCTTCGGTGAGACCGGCCCGTACACGACCGACCGGCGCGGAATCAGCGTCAAGCCATAGAGCTGCACCCGCTCGCTGGCGACGACGTCGCCGCGGGTCTGGTCCCAGCGCGCGTCGAAGTAGTCGCGGGTCACGCGGTCTGCCGCGACCGCTTCGATCCATTCGGGTTCCACGCGGCCTGCGCATCGCGCGAACAGCCGCGTCGTCTGCGTGAGTTCGGCGGCGACGACCCATTTCGGCGCCTTCTTCGCGAGGCCCGACCCCGGATGCAAAAAGAATCGGATACCACGCGCGCCGTCGTACTGGCCGCCCAGCGTCGCGGCGGGCTCCGATTTCATCCCGACGTTGCCGAGCAGTCCCGCGAGCAGCGCGCGATGAATCGCGGCGTAACGCACGGCGTCGATCTTCGCCGGTAGCGCCGCATCGAGCGTCCAGCCCGATTCGCCGAGCACCGCCAACACCTGCGCATGCACGTCGCGCCATTCGGTGAGGCGCAGGAACGATACGAAGCGCGCCCGGCAGGCGTCGACCCGCTGGCGATGCGACAACGCCTTCAGGCTGTCGAAGAATTCCCATAGCACGATCAGCGACAGGAAATCGGAGCGTTCGTCGCGGAACTGCAGGTGCGCCTCGTCGGCGGCCTGTGCGCGCTCGAGCGGCCGCTCGCGTGGGTCGCGCACCGACAACGCGCTCGCGATGACGAGTCCTTCGGCGAGGCAGCCGTTTTCGCGCGCCGCGAGCACGATGCGGCCGACGCGCGGATCGAGCGGCAGGTTCGCGAGCTCGCGTCCGAGCGGCGTCATCGCGTGATCGGCGTCGACCGCGTCGAGTTCCTGCAGCAACTGGTAGCCGTCGCCGATCGCGCGCGGCGACGGCAGGTCGAGGAACGGAAACGCGGCGACGTCGCCGAGGCAAAGTGCCGCCATGCGCAGGATCACCGCCGCGAGCGAGCTGCGCAGGATCTCGGGATCGGTGTAGAGCGGCCGTGCGGCAAAGTCTTCTGCGTCGTACAACCGGACGCAGACGCCGTTCTGCACGCGGCCCGACCGCCCGGCGCGCTGGTTCGCGGCCGCCTGCGAAACCTTCTCGATCAGAAGCAGCGTCGTCTTGTTGCGCACCGAATAGCGCTTGATGCGCGCGAGGCCGCTGTCGATGACGTAGCGGATGCCGGGAACCGTCAGCGACGTCTCGGCAACGTTCGTCGCGAGCACGATGCGCCGGCCGCGCGACGGCGCGAAGATGCGCTGCTGCTCCTCGACGGTCAGCCGCGCGTACAGTGGCAGGATCTCGACGGCATTCGCATAGGGCCGCCGCGCGAGCGATCGACGCAGCACGTCGGCGGTCTCGCGGATCTCGCGTTCACCGGGCAGGAAGACGAGCATGTCGCCAGGGCCTTCGCGCCACAGGTCCTCGGCGGCCGACGCGATCGCCTCCTCGAGCTCCTCTTCGTCGTCGGCTTCCTCGCTGTCCGAGCGCAGCGGCCGATAACGGATCTCGACCGGCCACGCTCTGCCGGTGACGGTGATCACCGGTGCTGCTCGACTCCCGATCGCGAAATGCCGCGCGAAGCGGTCTGCGTCGATCGTCGCCGACGTGACGATCACCTTGAGATCCGGCCGCCGCTCGAGCAGTCGCTTCAGGTAGCCGAGCAGGAAGTCGATGTTGAGGCTGCGCTCGTGCGCCTCGTCGATGATGATCGTGTCGTAGCGCAGGAGATCGCGATCAGCCTGCGTCTCCGCGAGCAGGATGCCGTCTGTCATCACCTTGATGTACGCATCCGGCCGCGTGCGATCGGTGAAGCGGACCTTGTAGCCAACCGCATCGCCGAGGCGCGTGCCGAGCTCTTGCGCGATGCGCGCGGCCACGGCACGCGCGGCGATCCTGCGCGGCTGCGTGTGGCCGATCAGTCCGCGCTCGCCGCGTCCGGCAGCGAGGCAGATCTTCGGC